>CALFSF010000123.1 GCA_937917025.1 uncultured Paraburkholderia sp. | reverse complement strand
CCGGTCGTGTTCATGAAGTCGGGCAAGGAAGCGCGCTGGACGCCCGAATCCGGGACGCTGCTCGAACTCGCGGAAGCGCGCGGCCTCGCGCCGGAATTCAGTTGCCGTGGCGGCAGTTGCGGGACCTGCCGCACGCGGATTCTGGAAGGCGCGGTGGCGTATCCGGTCGCGCCCTCCGCCGAAATCGCCGCTGATGAAGCGTTGATCTGCTGCGCCGTGCCCGCAGCGAGTGAGGCTGGCACGGAAACGCCGGTTCGTCTTCAACTCGATCTCTGACCCGGGGCTTTGACAGGCGGGTTTTGGGCGAGCGGCACAGTCAGCCCTGGTTGACTGCCGCCCTGCCCGGATTCGCCATAATCCGCTCGCCGGGAGAATCAGGCCGTTAGTTGCGTTTCGACGCCTGAATCCACGCTCGATGGAATACGGCGACGATGCACGTCACTGCCACGGCCGTGTGCATCGTCGTCTCGTCTCGAAGAGCGGGTTGACCGGGGGTTCAGAACGACTCGTTGTATGGCCGCAGATCGATTTCCTGCGACCACGCGCTGCGCGGCTGCTGATGCAGCCGCCAGTACGCATCGGCGATCTCGTCGGGATGCAGCAGGCCGTCGTCACCGCTTGCCGCGATACGTTGCGGTGCCGCCTGACGCAGCCGCTCGCCGTCGATGCCGCCATCGATGATCACATGCGCCACATGCACGCCCTGCGGCCCGAACTCGCGGGCGAAACTCTGACTGAGCGAGCGCAGCGCCGCCTTCGACGCCGCGAACGCGGCAAAGGGCGGACGCCCTCGCAGCGAAGCCGTCGCGCCCGTGAAAATCAGCGAGCCGCCGCCTGCCGCGAGCATCGCGCGCACCGCTTCCTTGCCGACGATCAGCCCGCCGAGCGTGCCCACCCGCCACACGCTTTCGAACTGCGCCGCGCCGAGATCGAGCAGCCGCGCGTTGCTCGAATTGCCGGCGTTGAACACGGCCGCTTCGAGCGCGCCAGCCTGCACGATCTGCGCGGCGATGGCGGCCACTTCGCTTTCGCTCGTCACGTCGCCCGGCAGCGCGAGCGCATCGCCGCCCGCCCGGCGGATTTCGTCGACGACAACCTCGATGCGCTCGCGCGTGCGCCCGGTCAGCGCGACCGTGAACCCTTCGCGCGCGAACCGGCGTCCGAGCGCCGCGCCAAGACCTGCGCTCGCGCCCACGCCGGCGATCCATGCGACGCGCGGTCTGTTACCCGTTTGAACCATGCTGTGCCCCGTGACTTTCGATGACGCATGCGCAGACGATGCGACGCGCGAGCGTCAGTGGATGAAGGGAATGTGCGCGGAACGCGCTCGGGGCAGTATAGGCGTCGATGGCGGAAGCCGCTGGCGACGCGAAAACGTAAGTTGGGCCATCGACTGTGAAGCTGAAACCAGCGTTCTGGCAGTAGACGCCGCGGCGGCATGCGATGCGAAAAAGGGCGTCTGACAGGTGGTGGCGTTCACTGCCCCCTGTCAGACGCCCTCTTTGCAGCACGCGGCGGGCCGCAGCGCGCCGCGATCATCCGGCGAGCACGGCCTCCTCGCTGTCCGCCGTCGCTTCTTCTTCGACGGAATGACGGATCAGATGATCGAACGCGCCGAGCGACGCCTTCGCGCCCTCGCCGACCGCTATCACGATCTGCTTGAACGGCACGGTCGTCACGTCGCCGGCGGCGAATACGCCCGGCACCGACGTCGCGCCCTTCGCGTCCACCACGATCTCGCCGTGCTTCGACAGTTCGACCGTACCCTTCAGCCATTCGGTATTCGGCACGAGGCCGATCTGCACGAACACGCCTTCGAGTTCCACGCGCTTCGGTTCGCCCGAACGCAGGTCCTGGTAGACGAGACCGTCGACCTTCTTGCCGTCGCCCGTGATTTCAGTCGTTGGTGCCTGCGGCACGATCGTCACGTTCGCGAGGCTGCGCAGCTTGCGTTGCAGCACTTCGTCGGCACGCAACTGCGCGCCGAATTCGATCAGCGTGACTTCGCGCACGATGCCGGCCAGATCGATCGCCGCTTCGACACCCGAGTTGCCGCCGCCGATCACCGCGACGCGCTTGCCCTTGAAGAGCGGGCCGTCGCAATGCGGGCAGTAGGCCACGCCGTGATTGCGATACTCGCGCTCGCCCGGCACGTTGATTTCGCGCCAGCGCGCGCCGGTCGCGAGCACGATCGTCTTCGCTTTCAACACCGCGCCGTTCGCAAGACGCACTTCGTGGATGCGGCCCGGAACCAGCGCTTCGGCACGCTGGACGTCCATGATGTCGACCTCGTAACTCTTCACGTGCTGCTCGAGCGCGGTGGCGAACCGCGGTCCTTCCGTTTCCTTCACCGACACGAAATTTTCGATCGCGAGCGTATCGAGCACCTGGCCGCCGAAGCGTTCCGCGACGACGCCCGTCACGATGCCCTTACGTGCCGAGTAGATCGCAGCCGCCGCGCCCGCCGGGCCGCCGCCGACGATCAGCGTATCGAATACCGGCTTCTTCTCCAGTTCCTTCGCGGCGCGTGCGCCCGCGCCGCTGTCGAGCTTCGCGAGGATTTCCTTCACGCCGCTGCGGCCCTGGCCGAACACTTCGCCGTTCATGAACATCGTCGGCACCGCCATTATCTGGCGTGCCTCGACTTCGTTCTGGAACAGCGCGCCGTCGATCGCGACGTGACGGATGCGCGGATTGATCAGTGCCATCACGTTCAGCGCCTGCACGACTTCCGGGCAGTTCTGGCATGACAGCGAAAAATACGTTTCGAACCGATAGTCGCCTTCGAGGTTGCGGATCTGTTCGATCACGGGTTCGTCGAGCTTCACTGGATGGCCGCCGACCTGCAGGAGCGCGAGCACCAGCGACGTGAACTCATGGCCCATCGGAATGCCCGCGAAGCGGATACCGGTGTCCTTGCCCGGCTCGCCGATCGAAAACGACGGCTTGCGCTCCGTATCGCCGCGACGTTCGATCACCACGACACGGTCCGACAGCGACGCGATGTCGTTCAGCAGCGCGAGCAGTTCCTTCGATCTGGCGCTGTCGTCGAGCGAAGCGATGAGCTCGATCGGCCGGCTGACCTTTTCGAGGTAGGTTTTCAACTGGGTCTTGAGATTGGCGTCGAGCATGGTCTTGCGGGTTCCGTAACGAGGATGGCGGGCGCCGTGCGCTGCGAAGAGCAAAGCGAAGATGCCCGGGCCGCTGCGTGCATTGACATGCAACGACCCGCGCAGTCACGCGCCATATCGCGTATGGCGCGTGCTGCGACGTGACGTGGGCTTAGATCTTGCCGATCAGGTCGAGCGAAGGCGTCAGCGTTTCCGCACCCGGCGTCCACTTCGCGGGGCAGACTTCACCCGGATGCGCCGCGATGTATTGCGCGGCCTGCACCTTGCGCAGCAGTTCGCCGGCGTCGCGGCCAATGCCGTTGTCATGGATTTCGCACAGCTTGATCTCGCCTTCCGGGTTGATCACGAACGTGCCGCGCAGCGCCAGGCCTTCTTCTTCGATCAGCACGTCGAAGTTGCGCGAGATCGCGAGCGTCGGATCCGCGATCATCGGATAGTTGATCTTTTCGATCGTGTCCGACGTGTCGTGCCATGCCTTGTGCGTGAAGTGCGTATCGGTCGACACGCTGTAGATCTCGACGCCGAGCTTCTGGAATTCGGCGTAACGATCGGCCAGGTCGCCCAGTTCGGTCGGGCATACAAACGTGAAGTCGGCCGGGTAGAACACCACGACGGACCACTTGCCCTTGAACGATTCTTCCGTCACCGGAACGAATTCGCCCTTGTGATAGGCGGTTGCTTTGAACGGTTTAACCTGGCTGTTGATGATAGGCATCGTTGAGTCCTCTGTTTGCGTGGTGGAGAAAGTGAGGTCATTGTGCCTGGAGCAGATACATAGTTAAAGTTGATTGTTTTCATCATCGTGATTTGCATTTGCTATTAATCGGGTCGCACGTGTGCCGGGCGTAGAATTTCTGGATGGAACGTGCATTTGCCGGGCTTTTTCCGCGTTCTGGCACGCTCTGGCCGGCCGTTGGGGCATGAGACAGCCCTGAAACGCGCCGCACACGCCAACCCAGCAGGAGCGCATATGAGCGACGCCACTCAGGAGGCGGCCAGGTCACAGTCCGTCGTCAAGGTCAGGCCCGACCGGGAAATTGCCACGCAACAGCGGCTTCCGTACTTCGTGGGGTTGTCGGCGCGGTCGGCCGGCATGCGCGAACTGTCGATGTATCTCATCGCCGTGCCGCCCGGCGGTCACGCGGAACCGCATTCGCATCGCGGCTACGAGACGGGCATCTATGTGCTGGAAGGAAGCGTGGAGACGCGTTACGGCCCGGGGCTGCGCGAATCGGTGATCACCGAGGCCGGCGATTTTCTGTTTATTCCACCGGGCGTCCCGCATCAGCCGTTCAACCTGAGCGAGACGACGCCCGCGAGAGCGATCGTCGCGCGCACGCTCGCGGACGAAACCGAACAGATCGTGCCGTACGATCCGTCCGTCGAAGGCTGATTGCGGCCGTTTGCCCGCGGAACCCGCCGATTTTGCTGAAGCGGGTTCGTGCCGTGGGCGCTTTCGCGCTTCTCAGGCCGCGGCTGCCTGCGGCATCGCGGCTTCGCTGTGTTCGCCGCCCAGCGCGTCGGTGAGGTCCGTGAACATCTGCGCGAGTTCGCCCGTCATCAGCGCGAAGTCCGAATCGAAGCGTTCGTCGTCGTTCTGCGCGGTCGGGTCCGACGCTTCCTTCACGACGTCGAGCGGCGTGACGCGCTTGATCACGAGCGAGGGCGTCATCACGAACGAAATGCGATCGTTCCAGGTCATCGCGAGACGCATGCACTGCTTGCCTGCCTCGATGTGGCGACGCATGTCGTCAGCTTCGAGCGCGTGGCCGACGTAGCGCACCGTCGCGTTGCCCTCGCCCGCGGAGCGCAGCTCGGCGTCCTGGTCGACGGTGAAGCCGCCGGGCGCGTCGCCCGAGAGCAGCCAGTCGGTCATCGCCGCCACCGGTGACAGCGCGACACGCACGCTTGCGAGCGGCAAGCCGTCGATGGATTTGACGAGCAGGCTGCGCACGTCGTCGGCGAGTGCCTGCGCGGCGGCGTCGATGACGAGCCAGCCGTTGGCCGTGTCGATCCACACACGCGTGTCGCGCCGGATGCTGAACGCGCGCGGCAGCAGTTCATCGGTGACCTGTTCCTTGATCTCCTTCATCTGCTTGCGGCCTGGCTTGTAGCCCTGCTGTTCCTCGATCTCGAGCGCGCGCGCCTTCGTCACCTGGTTCACCACCGATGCGGGCAGCAGCTTCTTTTCCGAGCGGAACGTGAGCATCATCTGACGATGATTCGAGTAGACGAGCGGGCCGCGCTCGCCATTGTCGGTGCCGCGCGGCGGCGCCCAGCCGTGGCGCTGCATCTCGACGCTGCTGCCGGGCTGGAACGCGTGCGCCGCGAGGGCGTCTTCGAGCTGCTCAGCAGTGATGGACCACGGGGACGAAAGACGGTGAAGCTGAAGGTTCTTGAACCACATGGGGATGCGCCCGGCAAAGGGCAAGATTCTATACGAGCGCGCGCGATTCACGCGCGGATGTCACCGGACGTGCCGTGCGTTTAAAGCGTGATGAAAAAATGGGCGCTCTTTCGAACGCCCATTTCGTGGCCACGCGAGCCGCGAACAGCGGCAAGAACAAACCGCCTAGAACGCCGATCTCACGACACCGCCATCCACGCGCAACGCCGCTCCATTCGTCGCCGACGACGCTTCCGAGCATACGTACACCACCATGTTCGCGACTTCTTCCGGCGTGGTGAAACGCTTGAGCAGCGAAGTCGGACGCCCGGTTTCGAAGAATTCCTTCTCGAACTCCTTGAGTGATTTTCCTGCCGCGAGCTTCGTTGCAAATTCCGTGACACCATCCGAACTCGTCGGTCCGGGAAGAACGGCGTTCACCGTCACGCCGGTTCCCGCGCAACTCTCTGCAATGCCGCGCGACAATCCGAGCTGGGCGGTCTTCGTCACGCCGTAATGAATCATCTCGACCGGAATCTGAATGCCGCTCTCGCTGCTGATAAAGACAATGCGCCCCCAGTTTTTCTGCTTCATCTTCGGCAGATACGCCCGCGAGAGCCGGACGCCCGACATCACGTTCGTGTCGAAGAAATGCTGCCAGTCTTCGTCCGGAATCTCCTCGAACGGCTTCGGATCGAAGATGCCCAGGTTGTTCACCAGCACGTCGACGGCCGGATGCTTTTCAACGAGCGCTGCAATCTGCCTCGGATCGGCGAGATTGCCGGCGAAGCCTTCGGCGCGCGCGTCGGGAAGCTGTGCGCGCAGCTTCGCCAGCGCTTCGTCCACCGACTGCTGGGAGCGTCCATTGACGATCACGCGCGCGCCTTCGCGTGCGAGACCGGTGGCGATTGCAAACCCGATACCTTTGGTCGAGCCGGTAACGAGCGCGAGTTTGTCCTTGAGATGCAGATCCATCAAACGATTCCTCCATGAAAATTCCGGCGCGCTTGCGTGGTGCGATGCGGTGTGGTGCGGGTATGGTGCGTAAAGCACGTCCGGATCTGGCGCCCGATGCGCCAGGCCGGATCACCATCGTAGCGCTGCCGCAGCTTTTCCGCTCGTGACGTTAGCGTCGGTTTCCGTCACGTTGTAGCTACCCGAAGGGCGCCATGCATGCGTCGCCGTTGCCTGCTACCGCGCGTCCGCCTGTGCGCCCTGACCGCGCGACTGACGCGAAAAGAGCGGCGCGATGAAATCGACACCCAGCGTGATCGCGAGCGCAGCCGCGCCGATGACGAAGAGCAGGCGATGGTTTCCACCGCTACCGTTGAAGATCGCCGAGTAGCTGTAGCCCGCCAGCGCCTGAAACGCGGCGAACGCGGTCGTGACACGACTCCAGATCACGTTCTGCCTCGCGGCGTTGCCCGGCGCGGTTTCATGCACACGGGCCAGCATGAGCGGAACGATGCCCGGCGGAAAGGTGCCGATCACGACCGTCAGCAAACCAATCACAACGTGACTGCTCGAGACCGCAAGCCCTGCCACCGCGATCGCCTGCACCAGCACGAGCACACGCAGCGCAGAACGTGAACCGAGACGGTCCGCGAAAACGCCGTACACCGGCGGCCCGAAAATCGCGCCGACCCCGTACAGGATCCAGAACAGCGACCCGAGGTGGGCGCCCGCGCCGAGCCCGCGTGCAATGAAATCGACGAGAAACACCATCGTCGGCACGAGACCGATCGCCATCAGTGCATATTCGACGTACAGCGCGGTGGTCTCCACACCGGACGTGACAGCCGCGGCGCCGGACGCGTTGACTTCGGCGGGCTTTGCCGTGGGCGCGTCCTTCGTCGGCCAGCCGGTCCAGCTTGCGGCGGTCAGCACGGCGGACACCACCGCGAGACCGATCCACGCTGCGCGCAAGCCGAGCTCCAGCAGCAATGGCACGATCGTGCCCGATGCCGCGATGCCGAGCCCTAGCCCGAGAAACACCGCGCCACTCGCGAGGCCCTTGCGATCGCCCGGCACGTGCGGCAAAACAGTCGCCGCGACCAGCACCATGATCACCCCACCCGCGACACCGGACAGCAGGCGCCAAGCAAAGAACCAGCCGACCGAAACCGGAAACGCGCAGGCGAGAAAAGCCAGCGTGATCAGCACCTTCATGCCGCGCAACGTATGGACATTCGACACGCGGCTCCCCAGCGGACGGCCGATCAGCGCACCGATCAGATAGCCGGCCAGGTTCGCCGCACCAAGGTAGACGACATCGGACGCTGAAAACCAGTGCGCCTGGATCAGCGAAGGAATCAGCGGCGTGTACGCAAACCGCGCAAGACCGATGCCGATAAGACTGGCGCTCAGGCCGGCAAAAATATGCCGCCAGATCGCGGCGTTACTCGCCGCAGGCGGCGTATCTAGAAGAGTTGGACTGGACATGAACCGGGTTCTCCGCAAAAAACTGCAGGACGTGCAGGCGCGCTTGAAAGATGAAATGTCGCTTCGCCGTCATTCTTGACACGAATGACAATGTTTGCATCGTAGCGATCGTTGACACTCACGTCAATGATCGTGTGCGCAAACACTGTGTTCACGAAAACATGCAAGTGACGTGGTGCGCGCGTATCCACGATGTCGTCCGACGCCCCCAATTGCCCGCCGTATAAGGCGTTGCGCGCTTTCCGGCACTTTATCGCCCTCTTTCAGAACGCTTCCCGCGGACCCGATCCGCGACGACCTCTGTCTTGCAACCCCGCTAGAAAGCGTTTATTCTTTAACTACGATATGTTGTATCGTAGTTAAAACGATTCGTCAGACCCATGTTTTTAGCGGTGCGGGCAAAAGGCACGTGTATCGGTCCAGCCGCGTCAGGCTCACCAGAGGACCTCGTTCGATCGGCGGAGCCACACACATTTGATATGGAGAGCAGAAATGAAGGTGATGCATGTCGATTCGAGCGCGAAACGCGAACGGTCAAACTCACGGGCGCTCGCCCGGCATTTCATCGATGAACTGCGTGTGCAGGGCGTCGACGTCGAAGTGGACTATCTGGACCTGACGGTCGATACGCCGCGTCACGTCGACGAGGCGTTCGCGATCGCCACGTACCGCGCCGCCAGCGAGCGCACGGAGGAAATGAAGGCCACGCTCGCCGCGTCCGACGCGCTGTGCAAGCGCCTCTTCGAAGCCGACGCGTTTGTGTTCGCGATGCCGATGTACAACTGGTCGATGCCGTCGGTCTTCAAGGCGTTCATCGACAGCGTGACGCGCCCCGGCCTCACGTATCTCGCGCAACCGGATGGCCGTATCGTCGGCCAGTTCAACCGGCAGAAGACGCTTTTCATCACCACGCGCGGCGCGGATCTGCGTCCGGGCAGCATGTTCGCGTCGATGGATGCGCTGACGCCCGCGCTCAAGGCAGCCTTCGGTTTTATCGGCGTGGCCGGGCCGACCTTCGTCGATGCGCAACCGCTGCAGTTCTCCGATCAGGAAGCCCGCACGGCCGCGCTGGCCCGCGCGAAAACCGAACTCTCGGAAATCGCCGCGCAGTGGGCCGTTCACGAAGCTGTCGCGGCTTGATGGATCGACCTGTCAGGCCATATCGCTCCATGCGCATCACGCGAAATCGCGGTCTGTGCGTGGTTCGCGCCGGCCAGGCGATCCAGTTTCGTTTGCATCTGCATTTGCGTTTGACCGACACACAGCCGCGGACATCGACCCGATTCCGCCTCGACCGTTGCACTCTTTTCTGACTGGAGAAACAGCATGAACACCTTGAAGATGATCCTTGCTTCCACCGTTGTCGCGCTTGCCACCTCGGTGGTGCCCCCGCTCGTTCACGCACACGGCACCGACGACGTGCGCGACAACATCACCCCAGCCTTCCGGACCGCGATCGCGAACGTGCCGGGCAAGACGATGACCGCCATCGTCGTCGATTACAAACCGGGCCAGAAATCGCCGTCGCATCGTCACGGTCAGGCGTTTGTCGTCGGCTATGTGTTGTCGGGCGCGATCCGCAGCCAGCTGAACGGCGGTGAAACGCGCGTGTATCACGCAGGCGAAAGCTGGACCGAAGTGCCAGGCGTGCATCACACGATCAGCGAAAACGCGAGCACGACCGAGCCCGCGAAGCTGCTCGCCATCTTCGTCGCCGATGACGGCGACAAGGATCTCGTCACGTGGGACAAGCATTAAGCGCTGAATGCGGAAGGGAGTTGCCGGCGCCTGTGCGACGGCGCGGTGGTCCGCGATATATCCCGCGTCTCGTTTAGCGGGGCGAAAACCGGCTTGACGGCGAGCGCTAACAACGCTCAACTTGTTTCGGGTGCCTGTAGCGGCAAAGATGACAGCACGCAAAGTCGCGACACCTGACACGGTATCCGTCCGGCTTCGCCGATCATCTAACGAAGATGGAACATGACGCGCACTCTCGAACCCGAAGGCGAACAGGCCCGTGCGCTGGTGTGACCATCGCGCCGCCTCGCACTTGCATATGTGCGAGGCCGGCCTTCTGGGTCGCGTGTGAGCCGGCCGCGTTCAGGTCAGTGGGCGCGTATGTCGCGGCTCGCGTTTGTCTACTCCGCGCTGCTGCGATCGCGCCGACGGTTCGCGGCCCGGCCATCGAGCCATCGCACGACGTGCGTGCCATAGCTGCGCGGCGCCTTCGCCGCCGTACGCGTCGCGAGGTCCTTGAGCGTATGGCTCGCGAGCGTTTCGCGCATATGCCGCTCCGCGCTTTGCATCACCGCATGAATCGAACACACGCCACTCGTGGCCCATGCGGGCGGTTCGTCTTCGAATACCGCGCAGCGGCCGCGTATTTCGCGGCAATCGAACAGTGGCTTGTCGCCATCGATTGCGATGACGACATCAAGCACCGAAATCTTTGCCGCCGGACGTGCAAGCGCGAAGCCGCCCTTCGCGCCTTCAGTCGCGACCACGAGGCCCGCCTTGTGCAGCTTCGTGAAAAGTTTCGCGACGTAGTCGGCAGGCACACCTTGCAGTTCGGCGAGATCGCGAACGCTCGCTTCAGGAACGCCAGGCGCCGGCTCCGTTAAATAAATCAGGCAATGCAGGCCGTATTCGACGCCCGTGCTGATGTGAGACATACTCCACTCCGACAT
>CALFSF010000122.1 GCA_937917025.1 uncultured Paraburkholderia sp. | reverse complement strand
TGAAGCCGCGGCCCGGATGTTCGAGGCCCAACCGCACTTCACGATCTTTCCAGGGGAGTCCGTCGAGATCATGCCTGTGCTTCCGATACCGGGTGCGTGATCGCACACGCAATTCACATCACGGAGGAAGGAACAACATGCCAAACACCGTTCGCCTGCACCGCGTTCTGACGACCAGCCCCGAAAAGGTCTACCGCGCCTTTGTCGAGGCAGATGCCCTCGCCAAATGGCTTCCGCCCAACGGCTTCACCTGCACCGTTCATCATCTGGAGTCGAAGGTCGGCGGGACGTTCAAGATGTCGTTTCGCAATTTCACAACCGGCAACGGCCACTCGTTCGGCGGTGAATACCTCGAACTCGTGCCGGGTGAACGCTTACGCTATACTGACAAATTCGATGATCCGAATCTGCCTGGCGTGATCGAGGTGACCGTGATCCTGAAGAAGGTCTCGTGCGGCACCGAGATCGACATCACGCAGTCGGGTTTGCCGGACGTCATTCCCGTCGAGGCCTGCTATCTCGGCTGGCAGGAATCGCTGCGGAATTTGGCGAAGCTCGTCGAACCGGAGATCAATCAGTAGCACTTGGAGTGCCAAGCGGTATCACAAAACGGAATACAACGTCGTTTGCGGCCCGCCGCTTCACGCTCAGCAGCAGTATCCAGGGATTAGCGTCCCTCAATGCCGCAAGATCTGGCTCAGGAATAGTTTTGTCCGCTCGTGCTTTGGTGCGGCGAAGAAATTCTCCGGCGTATTGGATTCGATGATCTGGCCGGCATCCATGAACACGATGCGGTTGGCCACTTCGCGCGCGAACCCCATTTCGTGGGTCACCACCAGCATGGTCATGCCCTCCTTGGCGAGATCGACCATGGTGTCCAGCACCTCCTTGACCATCTCGGGGTCGAGCGCTGATGTCGGCTCGTCGAACAGCATGACCTTCGGATTCATGGTGAGCGCGCGCGCGATGGCGACACGCTGCTGCTGACCGCCTGACATCTGGCCGGGATACTTGTTGGCCTGATGCGGAATCTTGACGCGTTCGAGAAACTTCATCGCCGCGGCCTCAGCATCCTTCTTAGGGATGTTACGGACCCAGATCGGCGCCACCGTGCAGTTCTCCAGCACCGTCAGATGCGGAAACAGATTGAAGCTCTGGAACACCATACCGACCTCGCGCCGCACCTCGTCGATGCGCCGCAGGTTTGGACCGAGCTCGATGCCGTCAACGACGATCCGGCCCTCCTGAAACTCCTCCAGTGCATTGATGCAGCGGATCAGCGTCGACTTTCCGGAACCGGACGGGCCGCAAATCACGATACGTTCGCCGCGCGAGACGTCGAGATCAATGTCCCGCAGGACGTGAAAATTCCCATACCACTTGTTGAGGCCGGCGATGGAAACGATGGCAGTCGGGTCTGTCATGATGGTTGATCTCAGCTCCGCCGGTGCGCGTTCAGCCGGTGTTCGACGAACAGGGAATATCGGGACATGCTGAAGCAGAACACGAAATAGATGATGCCGGTGAATGCGAATCCCGTGAACAGTGTGGTCGGCGTCGCCCACGTCGGATCCGCGAACGCGGCCCGTAGCTGGCCGAGCAGATCGAAGATCGAGACGATCAGCACCAGCGTCGTGTCCTTGAACAGCGCGATGAAGCTGTTGACGAGGCTTGGAATGACGTGGCGCAGCGCCTGCGGCATCACCACGAGCGAGGTGGACTTCCAGTAGGACAGCCCCAGTGCCTTGGCCGCTTCGCTTTGACCGCGCGGAATGGCCTGCAACCCGCCACGGATGACTTCGGCATTGTAAGCGCCCGTGAACAGAGCGACACCGATCAGCACCCGGATCAATCCGTCGACGGTGAAATTGCCCGGCAGGAACAGCGGCAGCATATACGTCGCGAAGAACAGCACCGTGATCAGCGGCACGCCGCGCCAGAATTCGATGAAGGCCACGGAGAATACCCTGATCAGCGGGATGCTGGCCCGCCGCCCCAGCGCCAACGCCATGCCGACGGGCATCGACGCGACGATGCCCGTGACCGACACCACCAGCGTGACCAAGAAGCCGCCCCAGGAGCGCGTGCTGACGATCGGCAAACCGCCGCGATCGAGATGCAATAGCGCCATCACGATCCCGATGCCGACAAAGATCGCAAGACTTAACATCAGGGCGCGCCAGCCGGTGCGGAAGGCTCCGTTCAGGAAGAACAAGACCAGCGACACGATTCCCGCCGTACAGGCGAAGTCGAGCCAGAGCGGCTGACCGGAATTCTGGATTTGCGCCTGCAGCCACACCAAGGGCTGCAGTACGAATGACAGGCCCGTACCGACAAACGCGATAAGCTTCCCGAGCAGCGCGAGTACGACACCGATCCCCACGGCTCCGCCGCCGAAACTGGCAAGTCCGCGGCCGGCTCCGTTAATGCTGTCGGCGAGGCCAGTCAGGAAGGAAGTGATCCAGCTCACGCCGAAACCATCGAGTCCGCCGCCGTGAAGCAGAAAAAATGCGACGACCGGAAACGCAAAAAAGAAAAGACCCGCGTTCAGGGTCTTGCCCGGAATCCGCGGAATCAGAAGCGGCAGCAGCAGCACGGCGGCCAGCGCAAAAGTCAGGTTGACACGCCAACGTTCGGGCTCGGGATAGAAACCGTAAATGAGCTGGGTGAACTTCGCCTGGATGAAGGGCCAGCAGGCCCCGACGGGATGCCTGGCATTTTCGGTAAGGCATGCCGCCCGATCCTGTCCCTGCCACACGGCATCGACCAGAAGAAACCGGATGGCAGGTACGATGACGAACCAGAGCAGCAGCACGCACACGATAGTCAGCAGCGCGTTGCCGGGCGAGTTGAACAGGCGCGTTCGCAGAAATCCGATAAAGCCTGTGGTCCGGATCGGAGCCGGGCGTTCCGGAACAAGATTCGTGCGGACAAA
>CALFSF010000121.1 GCA_937917025.1 uncultured Paraburkholderia sp. | reverse complement strand
ACGTGCTGTACGGCCCGTCGTCGCTGTATTTCGGCCGCGGCTCGACGGGCGGCGTGATCAACCAGGTCAGCAAGGAGCCGAATCTCAAGCAGCGCGCCGACGTGTCGGTGCAGGCCGGTACGCACGACCGCTATCGCACGACCGTCGACCTGAACCAGCCGATCAGCGATACCGCCGCATTCCGTATCAACGCGTTCGGCCAGGATCTCGGCTCGAGCCGCGACGTGATGAAGAACAAGGACTACGGCGTCGCGCCGGAAGTGAAGTTCGGCATCGGCACCCCGACCGAAATCACGCTGTCCGCGCTGATCCAGCACAACCGCGACCAGGCGGACTACGGCGTGCCGTCCGTGAACGGCCATCCGGCGCCGGTGAACCGCGGCACGTTCTACGGTTTCACCGACGACCGCACGATGCAGGACGTGCAGCAGTTCTCCGCGCGCATCCAGCACCGCTTCAACGAAAACCTGACGCTGCGCAACCAGACGCAGATCGCCCATTACAGCACCGAAGCGCGCGAGACCAACGCGGCGTCCGTGCTGACCGGCCCGCTCGCGACTTCGACCGCCCTTTCGAACGGCAATTACACGACGCTGCCGCTCTCGTCGCTGTACGTGAAGCTGCAGGGCAAAGACCGCAACATCAACGACCACTCGCTGTACAACTCGACGGATCTCGAAGCGAAGTTCAACACCGGCTTCCTCAAGCACGACGTGATCACGGGCGTCGACCTGAGCCACGAGACGTACAGCAACCAGTCGTTCACCGCGACCACGCCGGGCCTGCCGTCGAACACGCTGGCCATCGTGTCGCTGGTCGATCCGGTGTACAGCACGCGTCCGGCGAATGTGAACGAGGTGGCCACCAATCTCGCCGAATCGAGCGCGAACGGTATCGGCCTCTACGTGAACGACACGATTTCGCTCGGCGAACACTGGAAGGTGGTCGGCGGCGTGCGCTGGGATCGCTACGAGGCGTCGATCAACAACTCGATCAACGTGCCGGGCTACGCCACGCAGACGAACTTCTTCACGAGCGTGCGCGGCGGCGTCATCTATCAGCCGACCGACTGGCAGTCGTACTACGTGTCGTACGGCACGTCGTTCGACCCGTCGCTCGAAGCGCTCACGCTCACGAACGGCCAGCAGAACCTGCCGCCGGAAAAGAACCGGTCGTATGAAATCGGCTCGAAGTGGGACCTGCTGGGCGGTGGACTGTCGGTGACGCAATCGCTCTTCGACATCGAAAAGACCAACGCGCGCACGCAGGATGCGACCGGCAACTACCAGCTCGACGGCGATATCCGCGTGCGCGGCTATCAGCTCGGCCTCGCCGGCCACATCACGAACAAGTGGCAGGTGTTCGGCGGCTACACGTACATGAACGGCACCGTGCTGGAAGCGCTCGACGGCACCGCGGGCAAGACACCCGCGAACACGCCGCGCAACATGCTCACGCTGTGGACCACGTACGACTTCACGCCGCACTGGCAGGTCGGCGGCGGCCCGGTGTACACGTCGTCGCGTTATGCGGCGAACAACAACCTGGTGTCGGTCGGCGGCTACACGCGCTGGGATGCGATGGCCGCGTATCACGCGAAGAAGTACGACGTGCAGTTCAACGTGCTGAACTTCACGGACAAGAAGTACTACGACGCGCTGATTCCGTCCGACGGCGGCCGCGCGGTGCCGGGTCTCGGCCGCACCTTCCTTGCCACGCTAAACTATCGCTTCTTCTGATCGCCGCACCGGATCAGTCAGGCGACGGTTCACGAAACGCCGCCCGTTTTCCTTCCGCGGAAACGGGCGGTTCGACGCAGGAAGTCTCACACGATGATTGTCACGATCCCGGACGTTCTCAGTCCCGAAGACGCCGCCACGATGCGCGCGCGGCTCGAAGCCGCCACTGATTCATGGGTGGACGGCCGCGCGACGGCGGGCTATCAGGGGGCGCCGGTCAAGCGCAACCAGCAGATCGCGGAAAACTCGCCGATCGCGCGCGAGATGGGCGAAATCATCGTCGCATCGCTGGAGCGGCATCCGGTTTTTATCAGCGCGGGATTGCCGAACAAGCTGTATCCGCCGCTCTTTAACCGCTACGAAGGCGGCATGCACTTCGGCAGTCACGTGGATGGCGCGATCCGCCTCGTTCCCGGGCACGGCGCGCGCGTGCGCACCGATCTGTCGATCACGCTCTTTCTCACGCCGCCCGACGAATACGACGGCGGCGAACTGCTGATCGAGGACACCTTTGGCGTGCAGGAAGTGAAGCTGCCCGCCGGGCACGCGATTCTCTATCCGGGCACGAGCCTGCATCAGGTGCGGCCGGTCACGCGCGGCGCGCGGGTATCGAGCTTCTTCTGGGCACAGAGCCTCGTGCGCGACGATACGAAGCGCGCGCTGCTGTACGACATGGACAACGCGATCCAGCGTCTGAACGCAACGAACGGCGACGAATCGGCAAAACGCACGCTCGTCGGCGTGTACCACAACCTGCTGCGGCTCTGGAGCGACACGTAACGCGTTTCGTTTTCGCCGCCACCCGGCGCCGGTTCACGCGAAGAGATCCATTCCCCGCACGAGACGCTGCGCGAGCCTCGGCTGACGCAACTGTTCGAGCCACCATTGCAGCGCGCGGCCTTCGTGATCGCCGCGCCATGCCACGTAGAGCACGTTCGGCTCGCGCGGATCGGTAGTGGCCTTTTCCACCAGTTCGCCGCGTTCGAGCAGCGACGCCACCCGATAGCGCGGCAGCCAGCCGACGCCGAGCGCATCGCGCTGCGCGAGGATTTTCGCGCGCATGGTGGGCACCGCAAGCGCCGGCTGCCCGCCGACGAGGCCGTATGCGCGCCCGCCCGTCATCCGCGACGAATCCGCCACCACGACCGCGCGATGCGCGACGATCCGCTCGCGCCGCAGCGGCCCTTCCACCGCGGCGAGCGGATGGCGCGGCGACACGGCGAACACCCATTCCATCGAGCCCAGCTCGAACCAGCGCAACCCCGGAATCGCGGGCGGCTCGTTGGTCGCGCCGATGATCAGGTCGGCGCGACCGTCGCGCAGTGCTTCCCACGTGCCGGACAGCACTTCTCCCGTCATGCGCAGCGTGACGCCGGAGTTCAGCTCATCGAACGCATGCACGACCGGCATCAGGAGCTCGAACTCAAGGATTTCGTCGGTGACGATCCACAGGCGGTCTTCCCAGCCGCTCGCAACCTGGCGCACGCGCTGCGTCATGCGCGAGACGTCCTGCATCAGCCGCGCCGCCTCCTCCGCCAGCAGATGCCCCGCCGGCGTGAGTTGCAGCCGGTAACGACGCCGGTCGAAAAGCAGCGCGTCGAAGCGGGTTTCCAGTTGCCGCGCCGCGTGCGAGACCGTCGAAGGCGCCTTGCCCAGCCGCGCCGCCGCCCGCGAGAGACTCCCGCTCTCCCGTATCGCCTCCAGCAGGGACAATTCGTCTTCCGACAACATGTTCAACTCCTTCGAACGAGTTCATCGGAAAAATCGTACGGCAAAACCGGCGCGCCAGTCCACCATGGGATCACGTCACCAGAAGATCCTTATCGGGATCGGTGAAACTCACCGGAGAAACCGTCATGAGCCTGTTGAACAAAGTCGTAAAGCACACTGGCGCGGCCCTGCTGGCCGCCGGCGCGATGCTGTCGGCCGCGCACGCCGCCCCGCGATCCGCCATCCATGATCGTTCGATCAACGCGAACGGGATCGAGCTGCACTACCTCGAGGCAGGCCAGGGCGACGAAACGCCGGTCGTCCTGCTGCATGGCTACGCCGAGTCGAGCCACATGTGGCTGCCGCTCATCAGACAGCTCGACGACCGCCGCGTCGTGCTCGCGCCCGATCTGCCGGGCGCCGGCCAGTCGGCGATTCCGCAGAGCGGTTTCGACAAGAAGACGATGGCGCAGGACATCCACGCGATGGTCCAGCAACTCGGCTATCGCAAGGTGAAGCTCGTCGGCCACGACATCGGCCTGATGGTGGCGTACGCATACGCGGCGCAGTATCCGGACGAAGTCGAAAGCATCACGCTGATGGACGCGTTCCTGCCGGGCGTCGGCGACTGGCAGCAGGTCTGGCTGCTGCGCGACAAGTGGCACTTCAACTTCTACGGCACGACGCCGCTCGCGCTGGTGAAGGGCCGCGAGCGGACGTACTTCGAGCACTTCTGGAACGACTTCGCCGCCGATCCGTCGCATTCGGTATCGCAAGCCGACCGCCGACGCTACGCCGCGAACTACGCGCAGCCTGGCCGGATGGCCGCCGGGTTCGAGTATTTTCATACGTTCCCGCAGGACGCCGAGGACTTCGCGAAGTTCGCCCAGACGCCGCTGACGATGCCCATGCTCGTGCTGGCTGGTGAAAAGGCGTCGGGCGACTTCCTGATCAATCAGGCGCGTCTTGTCGACACCAACGTGCAGGGTGTGATCGTCAAGGGTTCGGGACACTGGCTGATGGAAGAAGCACCTGAGCAGACGATTGCGGATATCGTCCAGTTCATCAACACGTCGTCGCCGTTGCCGCGATAAGCCGGCGCGGCCGGACAGAAAGCCGTATGGCAATGCAGGCGGGCGCGGGTGCCTTCGAGGCACGCGCCGCCAGCGCTCTCAAGGAGCAGTGAAATGGGACTTCTCGTGAATGGCCAGTGGCAGGACCGGTGGTACGACACGAAAGCGACCGGCGGCCGGTTCGTGCGCAAGGACGCGGCGTTTCGCAACTGGGTCACCGCCGATGGCTCGGCGGGACAGAGTGGCGTCGGCGGCTTCAAGGCCGAAGCGGGCCGCTATCACCTGTACGTGAGCCTCGCCTGTCCGTGGGCGCATCGCACGCTGATCCTGCGCGCGCTCAAGGGACTCGAAGACATGATCAGCGTGTCGGTCGTGAACTGGCTGATGCTCGAAAACGGCTGGACGTTCGCCGACGGCCCCGGCGTCGTGCCCGATCCGGTCAACCACGCGCGCCTGCTGCATCAGGTCTATACCGCCGCCGATCCGGCCTATACCGGCCGGGTGACCGTGCCGATCCTGTGGGACAAAAAGCAGGCGACGATCGTCAATAACGAGTCGTCGGAAATCATCCGCATGCTGAACTCGGCGTTCGACGGCATCGGCGCGAAAGCGGGCGATTTTTATCCGGCGCCGCGGCGCGAAGAGATCGACGCGATCAACCTGCGCGTGTACGACACCGTGAACAACGGCGTCTACAAGGCGGGCTTCGCGACGACGCAGCAGGCGTATGAGGAAGCCGTCGTGCCGCTTTTCGATTCGCTCGACTGGCTCGACGAGAAACTGGTGACGCGCCGTTTCCTGACCGGCGATCGCGTCACCGAAGCCGACATCCGTCTCTTCACCACGCTGATCCGCTTCGACGCGGTGTATGTCGGGCACTTCAAGTGCAATCTGCGGCGGATCGCCGATTACCCGAACCTGTCGGCGTATGCACGTGATCTTTACCAGTTGCCGGGCGTCGCGGGTACGGTGGATTTCGGGCACATCAAGCGGCATTACTACGAGAGCCATCCTTCCGTGAATCCGGTTGGCATCGTGCCGCTCGGCCCGGTGCAGGACTTCACCGCGCCGCACGATCGCGCGAGGCTTTCGGGCAACGCGCCGCCCATCGCCTGACGCCGCTCCGGCGCCGGCCTGCCCGGCCGGACGCGGTTGCCGCAGGTTGCACATCTCACGGCGCGGTATGAGGCGCGCGCCGTTTCCGGTTCAACGATCTTCGATCATGCGGTTCGCCGCATGGTCGTGGCCAGCCTCGTCCCTGGCGTTTACCGCTACTCACTTAAGGAAACATCATGCTGAAGTTTTACTTTCACCCGTCGCCGAATCCGATGAAAACCGCGTTGCTGCTCGAAGAACTGCAGACGCCCTTCGAACTCATCGCCGTCGACACCTTCAAGGGCGAGCAGCACCAGCCCGACTTCCTGAAGATCAACCCGAACGCGAAAGTGCCGGCGATCGATGACGACGGCGTCATCGTGTTCGATTCGCACGCGATCCTGCTCTACCTCGGCGCGAAGCACGGCCGTTTCATCCCATCGACGGCGAAGGAACACGCGCGGATGCTGTCGTGGCTGCAGTTCGTCGCCACCGGGCTGTCGCCGTTCTCAGGTCAGGCGGTCCACTTCCTGCACCACGCGCCGGAAGCGCTGCCGTACGCGCGCAACCGCTACCTGAAGGAAGTCGAGCGCCATTACCGCGTGCTCGACAACCGCCTCGCGCAGTCGAAGTATCTGGCCGGCGACGAATACACGATCGCCGACATGGCGCTGTGGGGCTGGGCGAACTTTGCCGGCTACATCCTCGGCGACAACGGTCTGACGGATTATCCGAACGTGAAGCGCCTGGTCGACGAAATCTCGGCGCGTCCGGCCGCCGCCCGCGCGCAGGCACTGAAGGAAAAGCTGACGCTGAAGGCGGAGTTCGACGAGGAAACACGTCGCGCGCTGTTCCCGCAGAACGCGGAAATCGCGGCCTGAGCGGCTTCGCTTATCAGTCACGCATCGGAAGAAGGCCGGCCCGCGCGCCGGCCTGCCACCGATAGCAACCCATGGCAACCGACGAAGCGCTGGTTTCGTCGCAAGGAGTCCGTGATGTCGACGGTTCAATCGAAGCCCGCGCCAGTCGGCGGTTTGCGGCTGCATAACTTCGCGCTCGCCGTGCGCGACCTCGACGCGATGATCGCGTGGTACGAAGCCGTGCTGGGCTTTGCCGCAAGCGAGCGCGGACGGTTCGATGCCGTCAGCGCCGACTACGCGATGCTCGAGGGCGGCGGCGTGCGCATCGAGCTGGTATCGCGTGCCGGCGAAACCGCTCGCCCGGTCGATCGCACCGCGCCGCCCCGGCACCTGAACGTGCCGGGCTGGAAAGCGCTCGTACTCGAAACCGACGACCTGCCTGCCGCGACCGCCGCGCTCGTGCAGCACGACGTCGAGATCGTGTGGGCCGACCAGCCGGTCTCGGCGCATCTGCGCTCGACGATGATCCGCGATCCCGAAGGCAACCTGATCCATATCTTCGGACGGGCGAAGTAACGGCGACAGGCAGCATCTTCCCGGACGCTCTAGTGATCTCCCGGAAGCATCATCAAGCCAGGCGCGAAGAAGTAAAACGCTACCCCGATCACCACCAGGTAGATGAGCATGATGAACGTCCATCCCATGTTGTGACGGATCACTTCGCCCTCGTTGCGTACAAAGCGGATGGTCGACACACCGACGCTGGCCGTCTGAGGCGCCACCGGCTTGCCGACTTCGGCCCCCACCGAATTGAGCGACGGCAGGAGCAGCGTTGGAAAGCCCAGCAGGCGCCCGACCGTAACCTGGAAGAAGCCGAACATCGCATTCGTCGACGTATTGCTGCCGGACAGCGCCACGCCAATCCAGCCCAGAATGGGGGCGACGATGATAAAGGCGACGCCGAGCTTCGAGAATCCCTCGGCAAGGGAAGCCGCCATGCCCGAGAAATTGAAGATGTAGGCAAGACCGAAGATGAAGATGCCCACCAGCATGGCCCCCCACATCTGATGCCACGTGCGGCGGAAGGCCTCCGCATATTGCGCGGGCTTCATGCCAAGCAGCAGGCTGATGATGAACCACGACGCGAGGATGGCCGAGCCGCCGATAAAGGGCGCAAAAGAGAAGGCAGCGGCCACCGTCGCGCCCTGATGAATCGACGAGCCCGCGGCAACCGAAAGCTTGAACCACACGATGCCCGGCAAGGGCGACCAGGGTCCCGTCCAGAGTACGACCACCACGATCAGGACGATGAACGGCAGCCAGGCACGAAACACCTGGGCGCCGGACAGGCCGTGCGGCTCGTTACCCGCTGCGGCAAGCGCCGCATCGACTGGCTTGCCACCGTAGCCGAGCACGCGTTTCGGACGCCAGAAACGCAGCAGCACAAGCAGCGCCGCAAAGCTGACGATCGCGCCGGTGATGTCGGGCAGGTAAGGTCCAAGATAAACCGCCACGGGATACTGGCCCGCGATGTACGCGAGGGAGCCGACCACGGCAAGCGGCCAGCCATCACGCAGCCCGGTCCGGCCGGAGACGAGGTAGATCAGGATCCACGGGGGCAGCAGCGCGAGCACGGCCACGATGTGCGCCACCGAGGCGGACAGCGCCATCAGCGGCAGACCCGTCACGGCGGAAAGCGCGACGATCGGCACACCGAGCGCGCCATACGACACGGGGGCGTTGTTCGCGATCGCCGCAACCCGGATGGCGTCGAGATCGGGGATGCCAAGGGCGATCAGGATCGGCGCGACGAATGCCCACGGATAGCCAAAACCGACGAGCCCCTCCAGCAGCGCGCCGAAAGCCCAGGCGAACAGGATGGTCTGCACCCGGACGTCCGCCGTGCCGAGGCTCGTCAGCCAGCGCCGGAAGTCATCGAACGTACCGGTCAACGTCAGCGAGTTGAACAGCATCACACCCCAGAACGTGATCCAGTCGACCGCCCAGATGCCCGTCAGCGAACCATAGACGTATGCCCGGATGCCGGTGCCGATCGGCATGTGCCACACCGCCACCGCCAGCACCAGCGTGACGACGGCGCCAATCAGTACGGAGATCCACGCTGAAAGTCGGAAGACGGCCAGCAGGATCAGGAGAACAACCACGGGGACGAGTGCCAGCAACCACGACACAAACAGGTTGCCAGCCGGATTGAGAATCTGCTGGAACATGGATCAGACTCCTTTTCTGTTTTTTTAACGCAACCGGAGACACATGATCGGGTGAAGACGCTACCTGTATTGAAGTGTAGGCAACAAAGTCCATTAAAACAAAGACTTGACCGGGCACGTCTTCCGACGGCCGGCGTTGCGGCTGCCGCCGGTGCGCGAAGCGCGAAGCGGGGCGCAGCGTGGGATCGACACTGATCCAGGTATCCGCGCGGGATGCGTGCTCTCGGGGATATGAGGCCCGGAAGCAGCGAATGATGCGGTGCCGCCCGGACACGGGCGCCGTGCGGCACGTGTCCGATGCAGCGGGCGTCGCCGCTACTGCGCCACTGAAGGCGGGGCTGGAGGACGACGCCGCCCCCCAGCCGGTTGACGATCAGATGCCGGCTTTATGCGCCGTCCAGATCAGGCGCAGGCCGAGCGCGGCGATCGCGCCCGCCGCGATCCGGTCGACCCACGCCTTCGCCCGGATATACATCTCACGCGGCCGCCGGCTCGAAAACCCGAGCGCGACGACGGTGTACCAGCCGGCTTCGATCGCGAACACGGCGGGCGGCAGCAGGAAATAGCACCACAGCGGCGGATGATGCGGAAGCAGCGCGGCGAAAATGCTGCCGTAATAGATTGCCGTCTTCGGATTGCTCAACTGCGTGCTCAGGCCGATCCAGAATGACTTGCGCGCGTTCTGCCGTCCGGCGCCCACGGTTGCGTCGACGGTGAACGGCGAAGCCGCGCCGCGCCAGATTTTCGAGGCAATCCAGATCAGATACAGGCCGCCCGCCACCTTCAGCCCCAGATAAAGCCAGCCCACGGCCGCCAGCACGGTGTACAGCCCGACGAGCGCGATCCCGCTAAAAAACACGCCGCCGACGCCCATGCCGAGCGCCGTCGCCAGGCCGTCGCGCCGCGACAGGCCGATCGAACTGCGCGCGACGATCAGAAAGCTGGGGCCCGGGCTCATCGCGCCGATCAGGAGCGCGCCCAGGATAGCGGCAATAGCAGCAGATGGATTCACGTTCGGACTCCCTGAAAGAAAGACGAAAGACGACGGAGAAAGCAGACAGCTATTGTAGGACGTGATCCCGCCCCGCAGGCACGCAACACGGGTAAAACCGGCGGACGGGGCGTCGTCACCCGCCTGGAAGTCCGGATGTCGCCGGTCGATCGACCCGGAGACAGAGATCAGAATGCACAGGACGGCGACGTCTGTTTCCCGCCCGGCTCCGGGCGGTCAGCGGCGCCACACGCCCGCCTGGCGGGTCAAGGGGAGCAAACCCGGCGTTCGCAAACACTGCGCTCGGACTTTGGTTCGAGTAGACTGACCGGCGAAGTTCATCTAACCGCTGTCAATTATTTCATTCGACGGGATCCAGTTCAGTCGCAAGGAGGCGTCCCCCATGCATGCAGTTCCCACGCTGGATAGCAGCACCCTTGATGAGGCCGCTTCCGGCGCAGCCGCGGAGGCGCCTGTGCGCGACCTGCGTCGCGTGCCCATTCATCCGGATAACTGGTATCCGCTCGCGTGGTCGCGGGAAGTCAAACGTGGCAAGACGCACGGCGTGCGTTTCGCGGGCGAGCCGATCGTGCTGGTGCGCACCGAATCGGGCGCCGTGTTCGCGCTCGAAGACCGCTGCGCGCATCGCCAGGTGCCGCTGCATCAGGGTGTCGTCGATGGCGAATCGATCCGCTGCTGCTATCACGGCTGGACGTACGACTGCACCGGCAGTTGCATCGACGTCCCCTATCTGGGCCGCGAGCGGCTGCCGAACGGCGTGCGCTCGTATCCGTGCCGCGAAGTCGAAGGCCTGATCTTCGTGTTCCCCGGCAACCCCGCGCTCGCGGAAGAAAAGCCGTTGCCGCCGCTCGCCTCGGTGGCGGACAAGGCGTACAAAACGCGTCGTTTGGGCCGCGAGGTCAAGTGTCACTACTCGTTCATGCACGAGAACCTGATGGACATGAACCATCAGTTCCTGCACCGCCGGCAGATGGGCCAGATGCGCGCCCGCTCGCTCGGGCGCCGTCGCGGCGAAGGCTGGGTCGAAGTCGATTACACCTTCGCGCGCATGGAAGGCAAGCAGCCGGTCGGCGAAGCGCTCGTGTTCGGCCAGAACCGCAACAGCGGCGGCCAGAACGACAAGGACGTGATGACGGTCCGCACGGAATATCCGTATCAGACGCTACAGATCCGCACGTCCGACCAGACGCTCGTGATGAATCTCTGGATCATCTACGTGCCGCTCGACGCCGAACAGCGCACGAACCGCACGTTCGGGCTGCTGTCGATCAAGAAGCCGGGGATTCCCGGCGCGCTCGATCTGGCGTGGCCGCTGCTGGTGTGGTTCACCGAGCGCATTTTCAAGGAAGACCGCGAGATCGTCGAAGCCGAACAGGCCGCGCACGACAAACAGGGCGCCGACTGGAATCATGAGGTTTTCCCGGTCATCAACGAACTGCGCGATCTGCTGCGTGAATGCGGCGCGCCCGAGCTGACGCCGCGCGGCGAGAGTCACGAGTACAAGAACGAAGCGTGGCAACCGTTGCGCCGCATCGCGCGGACCTGACACCAGCAGGCGCGGGCCGGGCGTCGTCGGTCCGGCTTGCGCCCGACGCTTAAACGGCATCCTTTTTGTGTTGCCCCGTGAACGGCCGTGCGGGACGGTTCAGGCCGACCGCATCGTCCGGCGATACGCCGTGGGCGTTGCGCCCAGCGCCGCGCGAAAACGATGACTCAGATGGCTCGGATTCGCGTAGCCGCTTTGCAGCGCGACCTGGTCGAGCGGCAGCGCGGTCGTGCGTAGCAGTTCGCGCGCGCGGTCGAGCCGCTGTTGCGCGATCCACGCATGCGGCGGCAGGCCAAACGACGTGCGGAACATCCGGGCCAGGTGAAACTCCGACAGGCACGCGACGTCGGCCAGCTCGCCGAGCGTGAGCGGCGCCGTCAGGTTCGCGGCGATATAGTCGCGCAAGCGACGGCGCGTCGCCACCGATAACCCGCCCTTATGCGCGACGTCGGTCCGCTGCACGGATTGCGCCCGCAGCAGCAGGCTCAGCACGTCGTGGGCGGCTTCGTTGGCGCGCAGGCGTCCGTCCGGGTCGTCCCACAGTTCGTTGGCGAGCGTCTGGCAGCGCTGCGCGATTTCGGCATGCTCGAAATACGTGCGGTCGGCGAGCTTGAGTTCGCGCGGCTCGCGATCGAGTTCCTGCACGGCGCGGCGCGTGAAATGCTCGGGCAGGAAATACAGATGCATGAAGTGCATGTGCCCACGCACCCACCAGCGCGACTCGTGGTCGCCCGGCAGCGCGCATAGCCGGCTTGGGGCGCCGAACAGGCCGGGCACCTTCTGGCGTTCCGTCAGGTAGCCGCCGGTCAGATAGCAAGACAGCGTGTGATGCCCGGGCCGGTCGTAGATCGTCTCGGCTTCGTCGGTATAGCGCCGCCAGATCGCGACGGCCAGCTGGTCGCCGAGCCACGCGAACTTCTCCAGCGTCGCGTTCGATTCGCCCAGCGTGCGGCACACCGAGTGCAGCCCGAACGGCGTTTCGGCAGGGTCGATCACGGGAACGGGCGGATTCGTATTCACGGCCTGGGGCGTCGCGATGAGCAGGATGCATGAAGTATATGGGCAACGCCCCGCCACCGCCCACGCCAGCCGGAAAAGTGCGCAATCCTGGACAAGTCGCGCGGCGCCCGCGCGGGCATAGTCGGGCTTCTGAATGTGAATGCGTGCCTCCTGCCGCTTATACCGCCTATGAATCCGCTTCTTTATGCCGTGACCGTGCTGATCTGGGGCACCACGTGGATCGCCATCAAATGGCAACTGGGCGTCACGCCGCCGCCCGTCTCGATCGCGCTGCGTTTCTGGCTCGCCGCGCTCGTGCTGTTCGCGATCGTGCGCGTGATGCGCCGTCCGATGTGGCCGCCGCGCGCAGCGTGGCGCTTTCTGGCGGCGCAGGGCCTCGCGCTCTTTTGCGTCAACTTCCTGTGCTTCTACTACGCGGAGCAGGTGGTGCCGAGCGGCCTCGTCGCCGTGGTGTTTTCGACGGCGCCGCTGCTGAACTCGATCAACGGCCGCCTCTTCATGGGACGCACGCTTCAGCCGACGGTAATCGTCGGCGCGCTGCTGGGGCTCGCCGGCATCGCGTGCCTGTTCGAGCAGCAGATGGCGCTGCACGCGGGCGACGTCGCCATGTGGCGCGGGCTTGGCATCGCGTTTCTCGGCACGATGTGCTTCTCGGCGGGCAATCTGCTGTCGAGCCGGATGCAGGGCATGGGTTTGCATCCGCTTGTCACGAATAGCTGGGCGATGCTGATCGGCGCGAGCGTGCTGACGCTCGGCAGTCTCGCCGCCGGCCTGCCGTTCGCGCTGGAACCGGGGCCGCGCTATCTCGGCGCGCTCGCCTATCTCGCGATCCCGGGTTCGGTCATCGGCTTCACCGCCTATCTAACGCTCGTCGGACGCATCGGGCCGGAGCGGGCCGCGTATTGCACCGTGCTGTTCCCGATCGTCGCGCTGGCGCTGTCGACGGTGTTCGAAGGCTACCGATGGTCGGCGCTGGCGGTCGTCGGACTGGTGCTCGTAGTGGCCGGCAACCTGGTGGCGTTCGACATGACGCGCCGGCTTTTCGCCGGACGGCCCGCGAGGAAGCGAACGGCCTGACGTTCGTGGGGCGCGGCGTGGTTCCGCTCCACGCCATCCAGTGTGGGCGCCCGCGCGCTCGCGTTCGATGCCCGCGGTTTGCCCACAGGCGCCCGAACGCGTTACTTCAGGTCCCCAACCAGCGAAGCGCGAACACCCGGCTCGATCGCATAAAGCGGCACCGGGTAGCTCGGATGATCGCTGCCGATGCTGAGCGCCGCGCCGTCGCGCAGGCGCGCCTTCATCGAAGGCGTCAGCTCGAAGCGCACGAAATGCACCGCCGAGGTTTTATCCGCGTTATCGCGCTCGAGGTCTTCGTCGGCGATGGCGTATACCGGTGCTTCGCCGTCGACCTGCATGAACACGTGATCCTCGATCCCGATCAGTCGCGCCAGTGCCGCGTGTCGCTCGATTTCGT
The DNA here is from genome assembly GCA_937917025.1 of uncultured Paraburkholderia sp. GTDB lineage: Bacteria > Pseudomonadota > Gammaproteobacteria > Burkholderiales > Burkholderiaceae > Paraburkholderia. Next base: position 2,651 of record CALFSF010000121.1, on the reverse strand, counting down.
TTTCGTACTCGATCTGCATCGTCGCTTTCAGATTGCTGCCGTCGGGCACGAGCGGCAGATAGGCGTCGAGTTCGGCCTGGACGCCGTCCTCGTCGAAAATTTTCTCGATGTGGAGCATTTCCTGAATCTGATAGCGGATCGTCGTTTCGTCCTCGAACAGGAACGTCACGTGATTGCCGAGCGGTACGGTGCGCGCTTTCTTGTGTTCGATGACCTGCGCGCGCATCGCCTTGCGCGACTTTGCGTACGTTTCCAGCGACAGCAGCGAATTCCTGGCGATGCTCATGACGTGCCTCCCTTTGTCGGTGTCAGATGCCGTACGCCTTGCGCAGCAGCGTCAGCGGATGCGCAAGTTCAGCACGCGGCAGACCGTTTTCGTCGATACCCTGTTCGATGTGATGCCCCGCGAGCTGGCAGTCCGACGAGATGTAGTCCGGCCCGGGTTGCGCCATCGCCTTGAAGACCGGCGTGCCGATCTTCATCGCCATCGCGTGGAATTCCTTCTTCACGCCGAACGTGCCCGCATGACCCGAACAACGCTCGATCACGCTGACCTTCGTTTCGGGCACGAGCGACAACGTCTCGAACGTCTTGCGTCCGATATTCTGCACACGCGCGTGACAGGGCACGTGATACGACACCTTGCCAAGCGCGGTCTCGAAGTCGGTTTTCAGCAGACCGTCGCGATGCCGCGCCACGAAGTACTCGAACGGATCCCAGAACGCTTCGCTGACGGCCCGCACCGCTTCGTCGTCGGGAAACATCAGCGGCAGTTCGTGCTTGTACATCAGCACGCAACTCGGAATCGCGCCGATGATCGCGTAGCCCTCGCGCGCGTATTTCGCGAGCACGGGGATGTTCTTCTCCTTCTTGTCCGCGACGCCGCGCAGATTGCCCTGTTCGAGCAGCGGCATGCCGCAGCACGCTTCGCTTTTAACCAGCTCGTAAGGAATATCGTTGTGCGCGAGCACGGCAAGCAGATCGTGACCGATGCCCGGTTCGTTGAAATTCACGTAACAGGTCGCGTAAATCGCGACCTTGCCGGGCGAGCGCTCGCCGTCCTGAACGGGTTTTTGTGGAGACTTGCGGGCCGCGCCGCGAAACTTGCGGGCCGCGAAATCGGGCAGCCACGCGTCCTTGTCGACGCCCAGCGCCTTTTCCATCGCGCCGCGCGCCACCGACGTATGGTTCACCGCGTTCACCGTCTGCGTGACAACGGGAATGCCGGCCAGATGACCGAGCGCATCGGTATTCGAAAGGAATTTGTCGCGTAACGGTACGTCGCCGCGCCGGTAATCGACCGCCTTGGCGCGCAGCATCAGATGCGGAAAATCGACGTTCCACGGATGCGGCGGCACATACGGGCATTTCGTCATGTAGCAGAGGTCGCACAGATAACACTGGTCGACGACCTTGCCGAACGCGCGCGTGTCGACGTCGTGCGCTTCGCCGCTGCCGGTTTCGTCGACGAGATCGAAGAGCGTGGGAAACGCGCCGCACAACGAAACGCAGCGCCGACAGCCCGCGCAGATGTCGAACACGCGCGTCAGCTCCCTGTCGAGCGATGCCTGATCGTAAAACGCGTCCGAGAGCCAGTCGAGCGGATGTCGTGTGGGCGCCTCCAGGCTGCCTTCTTGATGGGGCATGGCGTCAGGCTCCTCTTGCGAAAGCAATGCGATCGGACGAAGCAGCACCGTGCCGCGCGGCGCGCGCGGCACGTGACGAGCGCGTGCGCGCACATTGCGCACGCGCGGGTGTGTGTGCTTCGGTGGCGTCGATTGGACCGGCGAGCGGTCCGTCAGTCGACTAGCGCCTCGAGTGCCTTCGTATAGCGATTCGCGTGACTGCGCTCCGCTTTCGCGAGCGTTTCGAACCAGTTCGCGATTTCATCGAAGCCTTCTTCGCGCGCCGCCTTCGCCATGCCCGGATACATATCGGTGTATTCGTGCGTTTCGCCCGCAATCGCAGCCTGCAGATTCAGACGCGAAGACCCGAACGGCAAACCCGTTGCCGGATCGCCGGTGGTTTCGAGATATTCGAGGTGACCGTGGGCATGGCCGGTCTCGCCTTCGGCGGTCGAACGAAACAGCGCGGCGACGTCGTTCTGTCCCTCGACGTCGGCCTTGGCTGCGAAATATAGATAACGACGATTCGCCTGCGATTCGCCAGCGAACGCGGCCTTCAGATTTTCTTCTGTTCTGGAGCCCTTGAGCTGTGACATCTGATGCCTCCATCCGTGCCTGCATTGTGGGTGCGCGCTGGACATCGATGTCTCTTTACGCGCTTCGAGCGCACGTGCCGACGCCGCGCGCCGGATGTGCTTCTTTAAATCTAGGAGTTGTGCAACTCCTTCCCCAATTGTGTTTTTCAATGCAGCCGATAGTCGAACGCGGCGCTTTTCACGCTTTTCATATCTTCCAGCAGGGTATTTTCCGCAACAGCGGATGCCCGCGGCGTTGCCGCTGTGATGATGCGTGGGCACGCGCGAGTATTTCGTGACGAGTGCCCCGAGGCAATTTGCGGGAACGTCTTGCTAATAGATTGGACCGACCTAGACTGGAATGCATCCAGCGTATCTTTCGTCCGGAGTCTCCCATGCGCCTCACGATTTTGATCAACGGGTCGGATCCCAGCGTGAATCACGATTACGC
>CALFSF010000120.1 GCA_937917025.1 uncultured Paraburkholderia sp. | reverse complement strand
GGCACACGCGGATGACCCCGACGGCACCCTTACCGGTATTGAAAGTGCGGCTGCCGGAACGGGTCTTGCTGACGGAACAGCCAGGTATTCCACCTGATCGTTCCTGAATGGAGGTAGCGTCATGAACAGCACCGACGTAAAGAAACCGCAGGGCGACACCGCGCATGCCGCGGCAAAAAGGCCGCTCAGCGCCGAGATGCATAACGATCGCACACACGACAGCACCGTCGACACCGACGGCGAGAATCATGAAGCGGCACGAATTGCCGGGCACGGAGCGATCAGCCCGGACGAAATGACCTGTAGCAATGCGTCACTCGACGACAGCGTGCCGGACATGCTCGGCGACATCGCCGGCTTCGACAGCCGCGTCGGCGGCAATCATCTTCTGCTGGCGCTCGAACCGGGATGCACGCTCGTCGACAAGGGCATGGTCGCCCCGCAAAAACCGTATGACCTCGACTATCAGTTCGACGACCCGCGCGCGCTCGGAGAACGTCAGCATCGCGGACGCATTCACTACGCGCTGAACCATTTACGTCCGTCGCGCCTGATCGAGCTGCAACGCGGCAAGTAGAGCGCATCCGTCTGTTATGTCCGATTTGCCCGCGTGCCGCGCGCGGCTTTATTGCAACCGCACTTGCATCGATAATCGGGGCTGGCCATTTCCGGCTTCCCCATTCCTCATTCCTCATTGTGGAGTACCAGCATGAACAAGGTTGTCGTCATCGGCGCAACGGGCACGCTCGGTCAGGCCGTCGCGAGCGAACTGAAAGCGCGGCATGAAGTCGTCGAGGTGGGCGCGACGCGCGGCGCATATCGCGTCGACAGTACGGACCCGGCGAGCATCGAGAAGCTCTTTCGCGAAGTCGGCAAAGTGGACGCCGTGGTCACCGCGATCGGCAAGGTGCATTTCGGCCCGCTCGCGGAGATGACCGTGGAGCAATTCTGGATCGGTCTGCGCGACAAGTTGATGGGCCAGATCAACGTCGTGCTCGGCGCGCATCAGTACGTCAACGACGGCGGCTCGTTCACGCTGACGAGCGGCATCCTCGCCGAGCAGCCGATCCGCCTCGGCGCGAGCGCGACCTCGGTGAATCTGGCACTGGAAGGTTTCGTGCGCGGCGCGGCAATCGAGCTGCCGCGCGGCATCCGCATCAACGTGGTGAGCCCGACCGTGCTCGAGGAATCGATGGAGGGCTATGCGCCGTTTTTCCGCGGCTTCGAACCGGTGAGCGCGAAGCGCGCGGCGCAAGCCTATCTGCGCAGCGTCGAAGGCGCGCAGACCGGGCAGGTGTATCGCGTCGGTTTCTGAACGGCGCTCAGTGAATCTCCGGATCGCCGTCACGCTTCGCGCTGACGCGTTGCAGGAAGTCGAAGTCGCAGCCCTTGTCCGCCTGCAGCACATGAACCTGATGCATCGCTCCGTAACCCCGCTCGAAGCGCGGCGCCGGCTGGACCCACGCGGCCTTGCGGCGCGCGAGTTCATCGTCCGGCACGAGCACGTTCAGCTTGCGCCGTGGCACGTCGAGCTCGATCAGATCGCCCGTTTGCACCAGCGCGAACGGCCCACCGATGAACGACTCCGGCGCGACGTGCAGCACGCATGCGCCGTAGCTGGTGCCGCTCATCCGCGCATCGGAAATGCGCACCATGTCGCGCACGCCCTTTTGCAGCAGCTTCGCCGGAATCGGCAACTGCCCCCACTCCGGCATGCCCGGTGCGCCGACCGGCCCCGCGTGCTGCAACACGATCACGCTGTTTTCGTCGATATCGAGCGCGGCGTCGTCGATGCGCGCCGCCATGTCGTTATAGTCGCGGAACACGACCGCGCGGCCGGTATGCACGAGCAGCTTCGGATCGGCCGCGCCGGGCTTGATCACCGCGCCATCGGGCGCGATGTTGCCGCGCAGGACGGCGAGGCCGTTGCCCGGCAGAAGCGGCGCCGCTCGGCTGCGGATCACGTCTTCGTTGAAAACTTTCGCGTCCGCGATGTTCTCGCCGATCGTCTGGCCGTTGACGGTTTTCTGCGAGCCGTCGATCAGGTCGCCGAGTTCGCGGAGCATCGCCGGCAGGCCGCCCGCGTAGAAGAAGTCTTCCATCAGGTACGCGCCCGTCGGGCGGATGTTCGCGAGCACCGGCGTGCGGCGCGCGATGTCGTCGTAGCGATCGAGCGTGAGTTCGATGCCCGCGCGCCGCGCCACCGCGATCATGTGGACGATCGCGTTCGTCGAGCCCGACAGCGCGAGGCACGTCGTCACCGCGTTGTCGACCGAACCGGCCGTGAGGATGTCCGACGGTTTCAGGTCTTCCCACACCATCTCGACGATGCGCATGCCGGTCTTCGCCGACATCTGCGCGTGACGCGAATCCGCTGCGGGAATCGACGCGAAGCCCGGTAGCGTGAAGCCCAGCGCCTCGGCGGCGCTCGTCATCGTCGAAGCCGTGCCCATCGTCATGCAGTGGCCCGGCGAGCGCGCAATGCCGCCTTCCACGCCGCGCCAGTCCTCTTCGGTGATCCTGCTCGCGCGCAGGTCGTCCCAGTATTTCCACGTGTCGGAGCCGGAGCCGAGCGTCACGCCGTTCCAGTTGCCCCGCAGCATCGGGCCAGCGGGCAGGTAGATGGCGGGCAGGTCCATCGAGATCGCGCCCATCAGGAGCGCGGGCGTGGTCTTGTCGCATCCGCCCATCAGCACGACGCCGTCGGCGGGGTACGAGCGCAACGTCTCTTCGGCTTCCATCGCGAGGAAGTTGCGATAGAGCATCGTCGTCGGCTTCTGGAACGGCTCGGAGAGGGTCTGTACTGGCAACTCGATGGGAAAGCCGCCGGCCTGCCAGATGCCGCGTTTCACCTCTTCCACACGCTGTTTGAAATGCGTGTGGCACGGGTTCATTTCGCTCCACGTGTTGAGGATCGCGATCACCGGCTTGCCGGCGTACTCCTCGCGGCTGAAGCCCATCTGCGCCGTGCGCGAGCGATGGCCGAACGACCGCAGGTCGTTCACGCCATACCAGCGGTGGCTGCGCAGTTCCTCAGGTGTCTTTCGTTTGGCCACGTTCTCTCCAGCAACGTCCTGAATACGTAAGACGTGGGCGTGCTGGCGCGGCCGTCAGGCCTTCTGCTGCTTCACACGCGACACGATCTGCGTCGGGCTCACGAACTGCAACGCGATCAGCACCCAGATCAGCGTGATGGCCATGTAGATCATCGCCATCGCGTCGATGGACTGCGGCGCGCGAACGCCCGTCGAAAACACAGCGTAATACAACGCGACGACAAGCGTCTGTGTGGCGGGCCCCGCTGTAAAGAACGTCAGCTCGAACATGCCGATGGTGCGCACCAGTACGAGGAGCCCTGCTGCCAGCATACCCGGGACGAGCAGCGGCAGCAGTACGTAACGGAAATAGCGGAACGTGTTCGCGCCGAAAATGCGCGCCGCCGATTCGAGGTTCGGGTCGATCTGCTCGATGAACGGCGTCATCACGAGAATCACGAACGGCAGCGCCGGCACGAGATTCGCGAGAATCACACCGGAGAGCGTGCCGGCGAGACCCACCTTGTACATCACGGTCGCCATCGGAATGCCGTACGTCACGGGCGGCACCATCAGCGGCAGCAGGAAGATCAGCATCGCAACCCGCTTGCCCGGGAACTGCACGCGGGCAAGCGCGTACGCCGCGGGTACGCCGAGCACGACCGACAGCAGCACGACTGCGCCCACGACCTCCACGGTCACCCACAATACGTTGGCGAGCTGGAAGTCGCTCCACGCCTGCGCGTACCAGTGCAGCGTGAAACCCTGCGGCAGCGGCGTGCCGAACCAGCGCGTCGCGATCGAGTTGACCGCGACCGTCGCGATCAGCAGCACGACGTTCAGCAGGAAAAACACCATCGCGCCCCATACGAGCACTTTCCACAGACGATCAGGCAAATTCGTGCGCTGCCGGCCCGAACGCTGCGTGCCGTCGTTACCGCCCTTGCGGCTGCCGTCAGGCTGTTTCGCCGGCGTGGGCCACGGATGCGTGGCGTGTTGATCGGTTGTCATCAGCCCTTTCCTCCCGTCACCGGTCCGCTGTAGAAGAAGCGGCGCGCACCGAGCATCGCGGCGACGACCAGCAGTTGCACGAAACCCATCACCATGGCGATGGTGGAGGCAAGCGAATAGTCATAGCTTTCGAATGCCGCCTCGGCCGCGGCGATCGACATCACGCGCGTCGGCCCCGCGGGCGCGCCCAGCAGCACCGCCGAAGGAAACACCGAAAACGCCTGCACGAACGACAGACACGCGGCCATCGTCAATCCCGGCACCAGCAGAGGCAGATAGATCTGGCGAAACTGCTGCCACGGACTCGCGCCGAGCGTGGCGGCGGCGCTGGCGAGCCGCGGATCGATACCGGTCACGTACGAAAGCGTCAGCAGAAACGCAAACGGAAAGCCCGACACGATCAGCGAAATCAGCACGCCCCAGTAGTTATGCGTGAGCCGCACTTCGTCGGAATACAGATGCATGCCGTGCAACGCCTGCGGGAACCAGCCGTTCGGGCCGAAGTACGTCAGTATGCCGTCGGCGATCAGGACCGTGCCGAGCGTGACCGGAATCACCAGCAACGTCGTGACGAACTTCTGGTAGCGCGAATCGCGGCGCAACGCGAACGCGACCGGAATCGACGCGCCGACGTTGATCAGCGTCGCGGGCACCGCGAGCTTCAGCGTGACGATGATCGTCGGCCACATCGACGTGTCGGTGAAGAACGTCGTGTAATTGGCCCACACGCTGCCGCCGTTCATCGGCTGGAACGACAGCACGAGACCGTACGCGAACGGATAGATGAAAAGCGCGAGAATGAAGATCAGCGCGGGCGTGACGAGCCACGCGCGGGTATCGTGCGGCGCGGGCGGCGGCGACAGCGTGACCGCGTTCATTGCGCCTCCCTGTCATACACGAGCGTGCGCGCGGGCGGCACACACAGGCTGATGCGCTCGCCTTCGCTGAGTTCGCCAGGCAGTCGCGCCCACAGTTCGCCGAACGCCGTCTTCACGCGGATCAGCGAATCGCGGCCGCCGTATTCGACGGTCATCACGTCGGCGTCGAACGCGTTCGGCGTGCCGGGTGCGGCGCGCTCCATATCTTCCGGGCGCAGCGCGACGCTCACACGTTTGCTGCTGAACGCTTCCATCGGCGTGCCGATGAGCCGCACGCCGTTCGCCGCCATCGCGACGCCGTCGCCCTCCGTGCCTTCCAGCGTGAACTCCGCGACGTTGCGATAGCCCATGAAACGCGCGACATGCAGATTCTTCGGCCGCTCGTAGACTTCCTTCGGCGTGGCGACCTGCTGCACGACGCCTTCTCTCATCACGACGATACGGTCGGCCATCGAAAGCGCTTCGTCCTGATCGTGCGTGACGTAAATCGTCGCGCGTTCGAGCTGGCTGTGAATGCGGCGGATTTCAGCGCGCATCTCGATGCGCAGTTTGGTGTCGAGATTCGACAGCGGTTCGTCCATCAGGATCAACGGCGGCTCGATCACGATTGCCCGTGCAATCGCCACCCGTTGCTGCTGGCCGCCCGACAGTTGCCCCGGCAGCTTGCGTTCATGGCCGACCAGCTGCACGAGTTGCAGCGCTTCGCGCGCGCGCCGCGCGGCTTCGCTTTTCGCGACCCCGCGCATCTTCAGACCAAAGCCGACGTTCTCCAGCACCGACATATGCGGAAAGAGCGCGTAGTTCTGGAACACCATGCCGAAGCCGCGCTTTTCGGGCGGCAACACGTCGATGCGTTTGTCGTCGAGCCAGATGCCGCCGGCCGTCAGCGGCTGAAGGCCGGCGATGCAATTGAGCGCGGTGGATTTGCCGCAGCCGGACGGCCCGAGCAGCGCGATGAATTCGCCGCGCTGGATGTTCAGGTCGAGTCCCTGCAACGCAGCAATCGCGTGACCCTCGGCGTTCGTAAAACTGCGGCAGACCGAATCGAGCCGCAACTGATCAAAGTGATACTTCATGACAATTTCCTGAAGCTGGCGGCGGCGCTGCGCAATGCGTCAGCGCCGCCGCGCAAGTCATAGAGACGAGCGTTCACGACGTAGCCGCACCCTGTGCGCGAACCGGCGACGCACAGGGTGCAGGCTGGGGCCGGCTGAAAACAGCGCTATTTCGTCTTTGCGGCGCCGACTTCGCGGTCCCACTTCTGGAATGCCGCCACCATCGCCGCCGCGCTCAACGGCAGCACGTGCGGATGGTCCGCCAGCAGCTTCGCGTATTCCGGACGGCCGAACTTCTTCAATACCTCCTGGCTTTGCGCCGGCGCCTGGTCGACCGTCACGCCCTTGATCGCCGGACCCGGGTAGAAGTAGCCGTCGTCATAGGTCAGCGCCTGCTGCGCGGGCTGCAACATGAAGTTCATCAGCTTGTAGAGCACGTCGAGCTTTTCCTTCGGCACGCCCTTCGGAATCACCATGTAGTGGGCGTCGTTCACCCACGTCATGTTGTCGAAGGCCTGCACGCGGAAATCGGCGGGCACGATGCCGAGCGCACGCGGGTTGATGTCCCAGCCGGTCACGGTGACCGTCATGTCGCGCGTGCCTTCGCCCAGTTCCTTCATCACCGATGACGTGCCGCCCGGGTAGTAGGGAATGCAGTCGTTCAGCTGCTTGAGGAACGCCCACGTCTTGTCCCATCCGTTGACCGGATCGCGCGGGTCCTTGTCGCCGAGCACATACGGCAGACCCATCAGGAACGTGCGGCCCGGGCCGGAGTTGGCCGGACGCGCGTAGATCAGCTTGTTCGGATGCGCCTTGCACCATTGCAGCAGCTGCTCAGGCGTCTTCGGCGGATCGGTGACTTTCGCCGGGTTGTATTCGAGGAGCGGGCCGGCCGGCATGTAGGCCACTTCCAGGCCGTAGCCCTGCGCCAGGTCCTGCATCTTGCGCGGGCCCGGCGCGTAGTTGTCGAGCACGCCCGGGAACACCGCCGCATGATCGGGCAGCAGCTTTTCCCACAGATTCTGTTCGATGCCGGCCGCGAGCGCGTCGGTGCCCGTCAGCACGAGGTCGATATCGGAGCGGCCCGCGGCCTGCATCGCCTTGATCTTGCCCGGCAGCTGCGGTGCGGGCGCATTGGTGAACGTGATGTTCGAAACCAGGTTCGGATACTTCGCCTTGAACGCCTCGAAGCCCTTTTGCGTCAGTTGAAGATCCCCCGCCACGTCGACGATGTTCAACGTCACCGGATCGGCCGCGTGGGCCGCGGGCGCGAACACCGCGCCGACCGCCACACAGACCGCCGCTACTTTCACAGTCAACCTGCTGGATAAAGTCATCGTATCTCCTCGCTTCTTTGGTATGGAAGTCCATCGGTTCAGAGGCGCTGCCGACGGTACACGTCCCGCTTTATCGAACATTGCCAATGCGTACATCTGACGTCAAGCAAATCATCGGCAGGCAACTTCACGGCGGAGCGCCCCATGATCTCCGCCAATCGCCTTACAGACAACGCTTCGAGGCCTTATTCACGGTGCGCGGAAGCGCGCCGCTCTACGGGTTTAGCCCGATACTTGTCAGGCAACTTCACACTGCGAACCCGCGTGCTCAGCCGCCCTTGACGCCCTGCGTATTGACATACAGCGCATAGAGCCCGTGGCTCGCCGCCATGAAAAGCCGGTTGCGGTGCCGTCCGCCGAAGCACACGTTCGCGCACCGTTCCGGCAACGCGATATGGCCGATCGCCTCGCCGTGCGGGGTAAATACACGCACGCCGTCGAGCTCGTCCGTGCCCATGCCCCAACCGCACCAGAGGTTGCCGTGAATGTCGACCCGGAAGCCATCCGGGGTGCCGGGGCCCGCGTCGATCAAGATGCGATTGTGGCCGACCGTGCGGCCGTCGGCGGCGACGTCGAACACGCGGATCGTGCGCGGCGCCTCGCGCGACGCGACCACATAGAGCCGCGATTCGTCGGGGGAGAACGCGAGACCGTTCGGGCCTTCGACATCGTCGGCGACAAGCGTGATCTCGCCCGTCTGCCCGTCGATGCGATACACGCACTGCGGCAATTCGGCTTCGGATTTTTCGCCTTCGTAGAAGCCGTCGATGCCGAAGCTCGGATCGGTGAACCAGATCGAGCCGTCCGACTTCACGACGACGTCGTTCGGCGAATTCAGACGTTTGCCGAGGTAGCGGTCGGCGAGGACGGTGATCGTGCCGTCGTATTCGGTGCGCGTGACGCGTCTCGTCAGGTGCTCGCAACTGACGAGACGCCCTTCGCGATCGCGCGTATGGCCGTTCGCGTTGTTCGACGGCTGACGGAACGGCGTCACCGCGCCGGTCGCTTCGTCCCAGCGCAGGATGCGGTTGTTCGGAATGTCGCTCCACAGCAGATAGCGCCCGTCGCCGAACCACACCGGGCCCTCGGACCAGCGCGCGCCTTGATACAGACATTCGACCGATGCCGAAGCGATACGCAGCGCGTTAAAACGATGATCGAGAACGCGGATGGCAGGATCGGGATAGCGACGGCTGTTGTCGGTCATGAGACTCCTTTGCGGTTGTGCCAGACTCGGCGAACAGCGCCCGCATCCGGCGCGTCACTGTTTTCGCGATGATGCCAGAACACGGTCATCGCCGCTTCAGGCGCATCACGCCGCGCGGCTACGGCGCGGCGCGGCGTGACACCGCAAGAACTCGACGGCCGCTCAATGCTTGCCCAGCTCGCCATCGAGCAGACGCCACAGCTTCAGCGGATTGTCGTCGTGCAGTGCGTCGGGCAGCAATTCGGCCGGCAGATCCTGATAGCACACGGGCCGCAGGAAGCGATCGATCGCGGTCGCGCCCACCGACGTCGCGCGCGCGTCCGACGTCGCCGGGAACGGCCCGCCATGCACCATCGCGTGCGACACCTCGACGCCCGTCGGGAAGCCGTTCGCGAGAATGCGGCCGGCCTTTCGTTCGAGGGTCGGCAGCAGCTTGCGCGCGAGCGGGTAGTCGTCCGGTTCGAGTTGCAGCGTCGCCGTGAGCTGGCCTTCGAGATAACCGGCTACCTTGACCATTTCGTCGACGTCGCGGCACGTGACGATGAGCGAAGCCGGTCCGAAGATTTCATCCTCGAGTTCCGCCGCCGCGAGAAACTGCACGGCATCCGTCAGGAACAGCGCGGGCATCGCCGGACACGCGGCGCCCGACTGCTTGCCCTGCGCGACGCGCTGCACGCCGCTGGTGTCCGCGCGCCGTTCGACGGCGGCCTGATACGCCGAAGCGATGCCCGGCGAGAGCATGGTCTGCGTTTCTTTCTTCGCGAGCGCCTGCGCGGCGGTGTCGATGAACGTCTGCGTATGCGGGCCTTCGAGCACGATCACGAGCCCCGGGTTCGTGCAGAACTGGCCGACGCCGAGCGTCACGGAATCCACGAATGCCGAGGCAATCGCCGCGCCGCGTTTCGCGAGCGCGCCGGGCAGCACGAAGAACGGATTGACGCTGCTCATTTCGGCGAACACGGGAATCGGCTCGCGACGCCGCGACGCGATATCGACGAGCGCAAGGCCGCCGCGCCGCGACCCCGTGAAGCCGACCGACCTGATCGCCGGATGCGCGACGAGTGCTTCGCCCACCGCGTTGCCCGCGCCGACGATCAGCGAAAACACGCCCTCCGGCAAGCCGGTGTCGGCAACCGCCTTCTGGACCGCGCGACCGACCAGTTCCGACGTGCCGAGGTGCGCCGGATGCGCCTTCACGACGACCGGACAACCCGCCGCGAGCGCCGACGCGGTGTCCCCGCCGGCCACTGAAAACGCGAGCGGGAAATTGCTTGCGCCGAACACGGCGACCGGGCCGACAGGAATTTTCTGCAACCGCAGATCGGAACGCGGCAGCGGCTTGCGATCCGGCATGGCGGGATCGATCGTCGCGGTGAGCCAGCGGCCTTCGCGCACGAGCGAGGCAAAGAGTTTCAACTGGCCGACGGTGCGCGCGCGTTCCCCCTCGATCCGCGCTTTCGGCAGCGCCGTTTCGATGTGCGCGCGCTCGATCAGCTCATCGCCCAGTGCAACGATGTTGCTGGCAATCGCTTCGAGAAAGCGCGCACGCGTTTCGAGCGTCACGCTGCGGTACGGGTCGAACGCGAGCGCGGCGAGTTCGCATGCCCGGTCGACGTCGGCCGTGCTGCCCGCGCCGAAGACCGGCTCGATTTCCGCGTTGCGGACCGGGTCGAACGCACGCAGCGTGCCCTCGCTGCCGCGCACGGCGGATGCGCCAATGAGCATCTCTCCAGTGATCTGCATTTTGAAACTCCAGTGGGACGCCGCGGGCGTCGGCCTGCATTCAACGCGCGGCGAAAATCAGGTAGGGGAAGCGCTGTCACGCCCGCGCGGACGAGGCCGCGAGTTGACGCTCGAACGCGAGGAGCGCTTCGGTTGCAGCAACGATCTTCGCATGATGCGCGACCGGCGTCGAACTCAGCAGCGGCAGGATCGCGCCCATATCGGCGATCTTCGAGAACGTCACCGCGTCGTGCAGCACGCGGATCAGCGAAATGTCGTCGCGCAGCGTTTCGAGCGGCATGAACGCATCGCCGATGCGCTGCGCTTCGTCCGTACGGCCTTCCTTCGCGGCGCGCAGAAGCGCCATGACCGCGTGCGGCGCGATGCAGCCCGAACCGGTCGTCCACGCGGCGAGGCCGAAGTCGCGCACGTGGACGAGCGCGGGACGCTCACCCATGCCCGAGATCACCTTCGCGGGGCTCACGCTTTCGAGCAGGCGCTTCAGGTAGACGTCGTCGGCCGGGTTATCGCGGATGATCGCGTATTTGACGGCGATCAGCGTGCCGCGATCGACGAGACGCGCGAGCGCATCCACATCGACGTAGTTCTCGTTCTTGATGTAGAGCGTAAGCGGCATGCCGGCGATATCGACGACGCGCGCGAGGCCCTCTTCGACGCCTTCGGACGTGGTCATGCCGGCGAGCGGCAGGACCATCGCGGTGCGGTAGTTCGTCTGCGCGAGGATGCGCGCCTGGTCGAGCATCTTGCCGTAGTCGGGGCCGATGGCCGGAATCACGCGCGTTCCGGGCGCAGCGCTCCCGGCGAGCAGATCGAGCAGTTCGCGATATTCGCTGACCGCGACGTGATACAGGTTCGCATTGCCGCCATAAAGCAGCGTACGCACGCCGCCTGCCTCGATGTGCCGGATCAGCTTCTGGTTCTGCGCGGCGTCGAGCGAATAATCGGCGTGGCGGGCAAGCGGCGGCACCGCCATCACGCTGGCGGCGAACTCGCTGTCGGAAATCGGAGAGACGTTCATGGCACCTCGGCAGGCAGATCAACTCGATGATTGATTGCCAGGGTAGCACCGCGGCGCGGATGTTGTCAAACAAGTTTACCGGTACGACGCTCTTCGCGACGGGAGCCATTCGCATCGCAACGCAGCATAAAAGCCGGATTTTTTGGCTAATTTTGCCGAAAACCAGTTTGCTTTGATCGTGCTAATGCTGTTTTGCGTCTTTCATTCTCGTATGACAACAAGTTTTCGTGAATCTGGACACGTAAATGCTTTTCGGTGGCTTAGATTCGCGTTCTTTGTCAATTCCGCCAGAAGGGTTATTGCGCTTCATATCAATCCGGAAGCAGATTAAAGCTGATTCAAAATGCCGGCTTCATTCCACGATGGTTTAGCCAAATAGCGCGAAAGCCCGCCTATCAAGGGCGTCCGCCAGTCGACACGCACTGGAATGCAAAAGATCAACTCAAATCGCCGCTTTGTATGAATCAATACTCATACGAATTACCGGGCACAATAAAAAAATGGTGATAGATTAGCGAAGCAGACAGACGCGGACCGGATATTCGCGTCGTCCTTATGCGCTGCCTGGCCTGCCGCGATCCGAGGGAGCGATCCGTGTCACTACATTTCATCGAGCAGATGTCACCGCTGCTCGACGCCACCGATGAAGCCGCATGGTTCGGCGCCATCACCCGTCTCGCCGACGGATGGGGTTTCAACCAGGTTCTACTGGCGATGCTGCCGCGCCCGGGCCTGCGTCTCGAGGACGCGTACGTGCGCAGCACCTATCCCACGTCGTGGCGACGCGCCTACGACGAACAGGGCCTCATGCACATCGACCCCACCGTCTCGCACTGCGCGACGCGTGCGTCGCCGCTCGTGTGGTCGCCCGAGATCTTCACGACCGGACCCCAGCAATCGATGTATGAAGAAGCCCGCGGGTACGGGTTGCGCGCCGGCGTCACGCTGCCTGTTCACGGACCGCGACAGGAAGCGGGCATGCTGTGCTTCGTCAACGACAGCATGCCTGGCGACGCATTCTGGCGCCATGTGGACGCCGCGCTGCCGAACCTGGTGTTGCTGCGCGATCTGGTGATCGATACGAGCCAGCGCCACGTGAGCGCGCACATGCGGGAACTGATCCCGAGGCTCACGCCGCGTGAACGCGAATGTCTGAAGTGGACCGCGCGCGGCAAGTCCACGTGGGAAATCTCGCACATCCTGAACTGCTCGGAAGCAGTCGTGAACTTTCACATGAAGAACATCCGCGCGAAGTTCGGCGTGACTTCGCGGCGCGCGGCCGCGGTCATCGCGACGCAACTCGGTGTCATTGATCCTGCCTGACGACTTCGAAGGCCTTCTCGTGCAGTGCACGCTCGGCCCGGCCAAGATCGCTGTCAGTGACAGTTTTCGTGAAATAAAGCCCAAGCAGGATCGCCACCGGCGCCGGAATCTCAGCGCCCGATTCGAAACGGCTACCCCGCGACTGCGTGACGCCAAAGCGTGCCCAGAAGCGCCGCTGACTCTCTTTCTTCTTTTTGCGAAACGCGATGATGAACACGCGGTCCACGGGCGACGCGGGCTCCAGCACCCGCTCCGGCGTGCTCGTGCGACGTGCCGGTTGCCAATAATTTTCAAGTAGTTCCATGATGTCCGCCTGTTTTGACTGGCTACCGCCGGGATCGATAAATCGATTCTCCACGGACTCCGGAACCGGGCACACCTATCCAGGTGGGTAGGTGGTATTTCTACCCGAAATGCATAAGTTTCCATGCGTATTGGTTCACCAACACGCGAGGAGAACGATATGCAAGCAGCAATCCGGATTGGCCTGCGCCAGGAATTCGACAACGATCACATCAACGAGATGTACCGGCTGCGCGCCCGGGTGTTTCACGGGCGGCTCGGATGGGATATTCCGACCATCGCCGGCATGGAGATCGACGGTTACGACGCGCTCGGGCCGCATTACATGCTCATCCAGGACAAGGCGGGCGCCGTGCGCGGCTGCTGGCGTCTGATGCCCACCGAAGGGCCGAACATGCTGAAGGACACGTTCCCGCAGCTATTGCATGGCGACGCGGCGCCGGTCGGCCGGCACATCTGGGAGCTGAGCCGCTTTGTCGTCGATACCGGCGGCGAGGAGCAAACGTTTGGCTTTGCCGATCTGACGATGCACGCGATCCACGAACTGGTGACGTTCGCCGACCAGATGGGCATCACGCGCTACGTGACCGTGACGACGACGCCCATCGAGCGGCTGCTGCGCAAAACCGGCATCGAACTGCGGCGGCTCGGGTCGCCGCTGCGCATCGGCGTCGAAAATGCGGTGGCGCTGGAAATCGCGGTCAGTCCGCAGACGCGGGCCGCACTGTTTGGCCCGATGGCCGCGGCGGCCTGACGGGCTGTGGGTTGCCGATTGATCCGGGTTCGGCCGGTTCAGGCCGGGCCGGTCCGGTTTGCGCGGCGGTTACGAGCCGAACATCCGGTCGAGCGCGTTTTCGAGGTGGGCGCGCATCGCCTGCCCCGCCGCGGCGGCATCCTTGCCGCGGATCGCTTCCAGCACGGCCAGATGCTCGCGCTGCACGAGACGCTGCCGCTCCAGCGTCTTCACGAGCGAGAGGTTGCGCGAGAGGTTCATGCTGAACACGACCTGCTCTTCGATGAACGACATCACGGTGATGAAAAACGGGTTCTTCGACGCCCGCGCCACGGCCAGATGAAACGCGAAGTCATCGCGCGCGCCGATGCCCTGCGTTTCGATGACGCGCTCGAGTTCGTCCCACGCATGCTGGATGGCGGCGACATCGTCGCTGTCAGCCTGCTGCGCGGCGAGCGCCGCCCCGCCCGCTTCGGTGACGATGCGAAATTCATAGCAGCGGCGGATATCGGACAGCGTTTCGAGCGGCGCGAAGCGGCGCACGTCGGGATCGGGACGGCGCGCGACCGTGGTGCCCGAACCATGGCGCGTCACGATGATTCCGTCGGCTCGCAGACGGGCCAGCGCCTCACGCACCGTCGGGCGCGACGTTTCGAAACGCTCGGCCAGCGCGTGCTCGGTGGGCAGCCGCTCGCCCTCCTTGTACTCGCCTTCCAGGATCTGGTTCAGGATATCGCCGTATATCTTGTCGGGCAGACCCAAAGATTTGCGCTCGTTCATCGTCGATGTCGCAGCTTGTCTGAATAGAGCATGATTGTAAGGCAAACTGCACGCATCACCCGCCTGATTCTGATTGACGGCAAGCCTTTTGTTAGCGGAAAGCCTTGCCAGGTCTTGATCCCCTCCTTTCTTCCGGTCAAGGACAACTACCTGACGACTTGATTTACATCAAGGCGGTTTCGGCGCTTTTCGGTGATCATTTACGCCGATGTTTGATTCAGCGCATATCTGGCGAGTCATATCCGGTGCGCCTGCGTCGCTCCGTTCTCTGCCTGACCGTATCAAGACACAGCTCTCACATCGCCGCGCGTCCTTTTGTCACTCAGGCCGCGCAAGCGCCGGTGGGACAATCAGGGCAACAACACTTTCCGGGCTAACCGATCATGCTCAATCCCATCGCGCTTCCGTCTGTCGCGCCTCCCGCGCCTGTTGCGCCCAGGCCTGTCCGGGCCATTGCGCCCGCGCGTGCGCGGCGCGATGCCGCTCGCTGCTCGACCTGCGCGATGCGGCAACTCTGCATGCCGCAAGGCGTGTGCGCCGAAGACCTGCCGAAACTCGAAGCGCTCATCTGCAACGCGCGCGCCGTGCGGCGCGGCGAGGTGCTCTATCGCACGGGCGACCCGTTCGACAACCTGTACGCCGTGCGCTCGGGTGCGCTGAAAACGGTGATGTCGCATCGTCTCGGCCGCGAGCAGGTGACCGGCCTGAAGCTGGCGGGCGAAGCGCTCGGCCTCGACGGGATCAGTACCGATATGCACGCGTGCAGCGCAATCGCGCTCGAAGACAGTTCCGTGTGCATCGTCCCGTATCCGGCGTTGAAGCGTCTGTGCCGCGAAATCGGCACGATGCAGGACCGGCTGCACAAGCTGATGGGCGAGCAGATCGTGCGCGAGGCAAGGCAGATGATGGTGCTCGGCTCGCAGAGCGCCGACGAACGCGTCTGCGCGTTCCTGCTGGATATCTCGGAGCGCAACACGCAGCGTGGCTATTCGTCGAACGAATTCAACCTGCGCATGACGCGCGAGGAAATGGGCAGCTACCTCGGCATGACGCTTGAAACGGTCAGCCGTACGCTGTCAAGATTTCAAAAGCGTGGTCTGATCGACACGCAGGGCAAATTCATCCGCATCGTCGATTTTGACGGTTTGCGCGAGCTGTAACCCACCGCTGCCGGCCAGACCCGCAATTCTCCCAGACGTGGCCGCGCGCGCCACGCTGGTATGGCCGCAGCCGGCCATCTGAGCGCGATACATTTAGCCTTGGCATGCCTCCTGCGAGCAGGTACAGTTTCAGACTGTCCCCTACCAGGAGACCCGGTGCAATGAATCGCGAACCCGCCTTGCAGCACCCGCTCATCCATCGTCTTGTCGAAGCCCGGCGCGTCACCGACGCGTTGTTTGCCGTCGTTAAACCTGAGTTTCTCTACGAGCGTCCGATCCGCGAACGGCATCGGATCGTGTTCTATATCGGTCATCTCGAAGCATTCGACCGGAATCTTTTCGACCGGCGTCTGTTCGACCTTCCCGCGCTCAGCCCTGAACTCGGCCAGCTGTTCGCGTTCGGCATCGATCCCGTCGATGGCGGCTTCCCGACTGATGTGCCGTCTGACTGGCCGTCTCTCGAAGTGGTCAACGAATACGCCGCGCAGGCGCGCGCGCAGATCGACCAGAAGCTCGCAGCGCTCGAACTTGTTAGCGAAGGCATGCGCACCGCTTCGGCCGAACAGTTGTTGCACGTCGCGATCGAGCATCGGCTGATGCATGCCGAAACGCTCGCGTACATGCTGCACCAGTTGCCCCTCGAGCAGAAAGTCGCGCCGCGCTCGTCCATCGCCGGACCGCGGAGCGGTCGGCCCGATGACGGCATGGTCGGCGTGCCCGCCGGGCCGACCGTGCTCGGCATGGTGCGCGAGGATGGCGCCTTCGGCTGGGACAACGAATTCGGCGAGTTGCGCGTCGATGTGCCGGCGTTCGAGATCGACCGTCATATGGTCACGAACGGCGCGTATCGCGCG
>CALFSF010000119.1 GCA_937917025.1 uncultured Paraburkholderia sp. | reverse complement strand
AACCACCGGCGGCCACACGCGCCCGCCACACGTTCGCGCCGATTCTGACCACGGGCTTGCGGACTGCCAGCATATGGCTAAATAGCTGGCGCGCGCGCGTACCTTGACGCGTTTTGACTGCGCCCGTGCACAAGACGCTACCCATGAAAGTCCCAGAGCGTACAATTTATCGACGACCAACCCGGATTGACGTGCCATGAGTGTTCCAGAAAAACAGAATCCGCCGGACGCGGGGCACACACCGCGAATACGCGCGCATGACATGGAGCGAGCCATGAAAACCGATTCGACCAGCGAACAGCCCCGCAGAAAGCAGCCGTCCAAAGCGATGCTGAATTTTCTCACCGTGCTGGTCGGGCTCGCGGTACTGGGCGTGGGTCTCGCCTATCTGATCCTCAACGAAGTGCCCGTCTTTGCCATCCCGCTCGTCGTGACGATGCCGGTGATCGCCGCCGTCGCGTTCCGGAACATCTGGGACTGAGCGAGACCGGAAACCCCGTTTTGCCGCCGCCAGCCGCACGCCGCCCCGCGTCAGCCTTCAATCCGCTGACATATTTCCCTCAAGTTCCCCTTCATCGCGGTCGATATAGCAGGATAACGGGGAAAACATTCAGGAAGACGAGGGGCTGAGTCATGGGGAACATGTCGCCGTCATCCAGCCAGCGACAGCCGTCGGGGGAAAGTTTGCTTCGCGTGGCGCGGGAAAACGGCATTACGCGCCCGTGGGCCTGGTATCGCGCAGGCGAGCAATTGCAGCTTGCCTGTGCGGGCGGCGCGCCGCAGGAGTGGCCCCGCTTTATCGGCGAGGACGACCTGCCGGGCGCCTGCGCGACGCTGCGCTGGCACGCGCGGCCGACCGGCCGGGGCGAAGGCGTGCTCGGCTGGCTGCTGAGCGGCGCCGAACACGCCGACGACCCGGCGTTCGTGGCATTCGCCCGCCATATCGGCGAAGAGGCGCAGGCCGAGGCGCTCGCGCGCGCGCAGAACGTGCAGCGCGTGCTGTATGACATCGCCTATCTCTCCAGTTCGATCAGCGACCGCACCGCGTTCCTGCACGCCGTTCACGCGCGCCTCGGCACGCTGATCGACGCCGAGAATTTCTACCTCGCGCTGTACGACCCGGCGACGAGCATGGTGACGTACCCGTACTACGTCGACGTGATCGACACGGAAGCCGTCGATCCCGGCCACATGGACCGCGTCGATCCCGAACGGCTTTCGCTGACCGGCCGCGTGATCACCACCGGCCAGCCGCTTCTGATCGGCGCCGCGGGCATCGCCGCGGCCGAGGCCGCCGGCCAGTTCCGTTGTGTCGGGCAGCGTCCGGAATTCTGGATGGGCGCGCCGCTCAAGAACGCGTCGGACCAGGTGATCGGCATGGTGGCGATGCAGGTCTACGACGTGTCGCGCATCTATACCGCCGAAGACCGCGCGCTCTTTCTGGTCGTCGCGCGCCATGTGGCGATGGCGCTCGACCGTATCCTGCATCGCGTCGATCTCGAACAGCAGGTCGCGCTGCGCACCGCCGAACTCTCGAAGCTGAACGACACGCTGCGCCTCGAGATCGCCGAGCGCAAGCGCGCGGAGCATCTGCAGGCAGCGCTCTTCGAAATCGCCGAACTGTCGAGCCAGTCCGTTGAAATCAGCGATTTTTTTCGAAGCCTGCACGAGATCGTCGGCGGCCTGCTGTACGCGCGCAACTTCTATATCGCGCTCTACGATTCGTTTACCGACGAAGTCGCGTTTCCGTATTTCGTCGACGAAAAAGTGCGCGAGCGGCCCCCGCCGCGCAGCGGAAAACGCGGTTTCACCGAATATCTGATCCGGCGGGCCGTGCCGTGCCTGATCCACCGGGACGAAGCCATCCGGCTCGTCGAGCACGGTGAAATCGAGTACGAAGACATCCTGTTGCAATCGTGGCTCGGCATTCCGCTCTTCGATCGCGACACGGTGTGCGGCGTGCTCGTCGTGCAAAGCTACACGCCGCGCGTGCGTTACGACACGCACGATCAGGAAGTGCTGACGTTCGTGTCGCGTCACATCGATACGGCGCTCGCGCGCCGCCGCGCCGCCGCCGCGCTGCAAGCCGCGAATCTCGAACTGGAGGCGCGCGTGCATGAGCGCACGCGCGAGCTCGACGACGCCAACGCGCGGCTTCTGCACGAGAACTTTCACGATGCGCTGACCGGCCTGCCGAACCGCGCGCATCTGCGTCAGCGGCTCGAAAGCGCGTGGCATGCGCACTGCACGGAAGGCGCGGCGCTGTCGCTGCTGTTTATCGACCTCGACCGCTTCAAGGTCGTCAACGACAGCCTCGGCCACCATTTCGGCGACGAGCTGCTGGTCCAGGTGGCCGGGCGCCTGCGCGGCTGCATGCGCCGCAACGACCTGCTCGCGCGCCTCGGCGGCGACGAATTCGCCGTCATGGTGCCGGGCGCGCCGCTGCCGGTGGTGCTTGCGATGGCGGAACGGATCCTCGCCGCGTTCGACCAGCCGTTCAATATCGGCGACCACGTGGTGTTTTCGACGTGCAGCGTCGGCATCGTGGACGCGGACAGCAATTTTCATTCGGCGCCCACCGATCTGCTGCGCGACGCCGATACCGCCATGTATCGTGTGAAGAATCGCGGCCGCGACAGCTTCGCGGTGTTCAACCAGGCGTTGCGCCGCGAGCTGTCGGACCAGATCGAAACGGAAGGCGCACTGCGCCAGGCGCTCAATCGCGACGACGAACTGCTGCCGTATTTCCAGCCGATCGTCGACGTGAAAACGGGCCAGCTGGTCGCGCTCGAAGCGCTGGTGCGCTGGCGCCAGCCGGGCGGCGATATCTGGGCGCCGGGACGTTTCCTGCCAGCCGTCGAAGGACTGAAGCTGCTCGGACGGCTCGACATGTACATGCTCACGCGCGTCGCGGCGATCCTCGCCAGGGCCGACCACGCGGACTGGCCGCCCGTGCATGTGAACCTGTCGAGCTACAGCATCACGCGCCCCGAATTCGCCGACGAGGTGCTCGAACTATTGAGCCGACATCGCGTGCATCCGTCGCGCATCTCGCTGGAACTGACCGAGAGCGCGCTGATCGCCGAGCCGGAGCTCGCGCGCACGACGATGCAAAAGCTCGCGAAAAACGGCATGTCCGTGGTGCTGGACGATTTTGGCACCGGCTTTTCGTCGCTGAGCTACGTGCATCAATACCATTTCAGCGGCCTGAAAATCGACAAGTCGTTCGTGCTCGAACTGACGTCGAGCGCGCGTAGCCGCGCGATCTTGCGCGCCATCGTGCGGATGGCCGAATCGCTGGAACTGGACGTCGTCGCCGAAGGTGTCGAGGACGAAGCGACGCTCGCGGTGCTGCGCAGCATCGGCGCATCGCAGGTGCAGGGCTATCACCTCGCGCGGCCGATGTCGCTGGAAAACCTGATGCGCTCGCCGCTCGCGCCGGGAAGGCGCACCGTCCAGCAATAGCGCCCCGGCGCGCGATGCGTGCTCAGGTACCTTCACCGCTCGCAAACTTTCTCATCGCATCGTTCATTTCCTCGGGCGTGACATCGCGCTTGTGCGTCGCAACAGACCAGCGGTGTCCAAACGGATCTTCCAGTTGTCCATAGCGGTCGCCCCAGAACATGTCGGCCGCGGGCATCGTGATCGTCGCGCCGGCTGCCTCGGCCTGCTGCATCACAGCATCCGCGTCCTCGACGTACAGATGGATGATCACCGGTGTGCCTTTCAGCGCTTTCGGCCCGACCGCGCGGCATTCCGGCGCTTCATCGACGAGCATGAGCGTGGCGTCGCCGATCCGCACGCTCGCGTGCATCAGCTTGCCGTCCGGCCGTTGCAGCCGAACCAGCTCGACCGCATTGAACGCTTTCCTGTAGAACTCGACGGCGTCGGCGGCGCCCGCGCAGATCAGATGCGGCGTGATCGAATGCATTCCCTCGGGGATGGGTTTGACGGCGGTGGTCATCGTGGCGGCTCCTTCGTTGGGTGGGTGTAGGGAGAGCCATGACACAAGCGGCGCCTCCTTCTCCACGACGGGCGGCCGTGCTGCGAATCGACACCGCCCGCGAATTTTTTTTACGTCCGCCCCATCCGCTCGACTGCAAGCGGCTGCAACCAGCTGCGCGGAAGCACAGCACAGCACAGCACAGCACAGCACAGAAGGACGCGATCTGCCCCCCAGGGTTTCCATCCACAACATGTGAGGCGCCCTTGTGCCGATAACACAGGAAGCCATGGTCGTTTCATCCATCGTTCAGCACAGGCCACACGAGGTTGCCGTAATGCAAACACTTAGCTTCCGAAAGAAACTCTGGCTGCCGCTGGTCGTCAGTCTGCTCGCGCTGCTTCTTGTTTCGGTGGCCGCCGCGTGGCAATCGCGGCAAACGCGCATCGAGGAGCGCAAGAACGATCTCGTCAACGTCGCGCATATTGGTCTGAGCATTGTCACCGAATACGCGGCGCTTGCGAAAAGCGGCGCGCTCACGGAAGAGGAAGCGCGCAAACAGGCGCTCGACCGCCTGCGTGACGTGCGTTACGGCGAAGACGGCTACTTCCTCGTGATCGATTCGACGCCGCGGATGGTGATGCATCCGATCAAGCCGGCCACGAACGGCAAGGACCTGCGCAGCACCGCGGACGCCGACGGCCGCCATCACTACGTGACGTTCGCGACGGTCGCGCAGCAGCCTGAAGGCGGTTTCGTCGACTATGTGTTCACGCGGCCCAATGCGAAAGACGGCGCGGCGGTCGACAAGATCGGCTACGTGGTGCGCTACGCGCCGTGGGACTGGATCATCGCCACCGGTGCCTACGTCGACGATATCGACGCCGCGCTCGTGCGCTCGCTGTGGTTCGCAGCCGGCGTGTTCGTCGCGCTGGCGGCGCTCCTCGCGACCTTCGTCGCGTTCACGAACCGCAGCATCCAGCGCACGATCGGCGGCGATCCGGCAAGCGCCGCGCGCGTCGCCGATTCGATCGCGGCGGGCGACCTCACGGTTGCCATCGAAACCCGTAGCGACGACACCGCGAGCCTGATGCGGGCGATGCGCGGCATGCGCGATGCGCTCGGCGGCACGATCGGCCAGATTCGCGACGCCGCCGACCAGGTCGCCACGGCTTCGCGCGAAATCGCCACCGGCAACGCCGACCTGTCCGCGCGCACCGAAAGCCAGGCGGCATCGCTCGAAGAAGCGGCATCGAGCATGGAGGAAATCACCTCGATGCTGCGCCAGACCGCCGATCACGCGTCTACGGCCAGCCAGCTCGCGAGCGGCGCCGTGCAGATCGCCGGTCGCGGCGAGACGATGGTGATGGAGGTCGTCACCGCGATGCGTGGTATCTCCGACGAATCGCGCAAGATGGAAGACATCGTCGGTGTCATCGAAGGCATCGCGTTCCAGACCAACATCCTCGCGCTCAATGCCGCTGTCGAAGCGGCACGGGCGGGCGAAGAGGGACGCGGCTTCGCGGTGGTCGCGGGCGAAGTGCGCACGCTTGCGCAGCGCAGCGCGACGGCGGCGAAGGAAATCCGCGCGCTGATCCAGAGCGCGGTCGGCAAGGTGGGCACGGGCGCGGCGCTCGTCGAACGCACCGGTGAGACGATCCAGGAGACTCGTACGGCGATTGCGCGCGTCACGGACGTCGTGCAGGAAATCGCGGCGGCTGCGGCGCAGCAGAGCACGGGCGTCGAGCAGGTCAACTCCGCCGTCGCGCAGATGGATACGATGACACAGCAAAACGCCGCGCTGGTCGAAGAGGCGGCGGCTGCCGCGGAATCGCTCGAGGAACAGGCGCGGCAGTTGCAGGCCGTGATCGTGAGTTTTCGCACCGGCCATTCCGATGCGAACGACGAATGGCACGGCATGGCTGCCGCGGGCGCGGCGTCGAAGCCGGTGCCTCGCGCGAATCCGGCGCGCCGGCAAGTGCCTGCGTAGGCCGCGGGTATTGCCCTCATGCGCCGCTGTGCGCGGATGATCTAACGCACCACGCCGGCCCCGACGTTTCGGCACAGCATGAAACGTCGGGGGCCACCTGCCGCGCACACTGTGAACCCGTGCCGGACATCGTCCGGACGGTCCCACAGGAGCGCATCGCATGACACTCACCTGTTTCATCCGCTATCAGATCGACCCGTTCCAGCGCGACGCGTTCAAGGCGTACGCCGAGCAATGGGGGCGCATCATTCCGCGTTGCGGCGGGCATCTCGTCGGCTATTTCCTGCCGCATGAAGGCACCAGCGATATCGCGTGGGGATTGGTCGCCTTCGAAAGCCTCGCTGCTTACGAAACCTATCGAACGCGCCTCAGGACCGATCCGGAATCCGTCGCGAACTTCCGCATGGCGCAAACGAAGCGCTTCATCCTGCGTGAAGAACGCACGTTTACCGAAGTCGTGGATGGCACGTTCTGCATTCCGCCACAGCACGTTACCTCGTAACAGCAGAACGCTTTCGATCGCCGCTTCGGCGCGATTCGCGCGTATTCGATGCTATAGCTGCGAATGCGCTTCGACGTCAGATCGATAGCAGGATTTCTCGTTTCAGTTGCGCCGAGGCGGCCTCTACCATGTGCAATCGCCACCACATGGAACCGCTATGTCGACCCCGCTCAGCCTTGAACTCGATTCGGTCACGCTCGCCGAACAATACGACCGGCTCGGTACGCGCCAGTTTCATCATGGTCTCGAACTGATCGACGTACTCGCGGTACAAAGCGGCGAGAAGGTGCTCGACATCGGTTGCGGCACCGGTCTGCTGACAGAGGCCGTGGCGGAACGCACGGGGCCGGACGGGGAAGTCTTGGGCATCGATCCGCTCGCGCTGCGCGTCGAGCTCGCGCGAAAACGCGCACAGGGGCGCTTCGATGCGCGCGTCGGCCGTGCCGAAGCGCTGCACGACGTGCCGGATGCGCACTACGACGTCGTCTACTTCAACAGCGTGATTCACTGGGTGCCCGACCAGCTGGCCGCGCTTCAGCACGCATTTCGCGTATTGAAGCCGGGCGGCCGCGTCGGCTTCACGACGATGTCGCAGGAAGCGCCGCACGATCTGCATCTCGTGCTGCACGCATTGCTGGCCCGCGAACCGCGCTGGCAGGCCGCGCGCGTCGGCGCGCCTCATCAGCTCACGCAGGAGCGCGCCGCGCTGCTGCTCGCGGCGGCCGGCTTTAACGTGACGCACAACGAAATCCGCGAGTTCGACGACGCGTTCGAAACCGTGGATGAAGTGATCGCTTTCAGCCGCGCCAGTTCATTTGGCAACTTTCTCTCCGCGCTTGACGAAGCCGATGGCGCGCGCGTGCGGCAACTGCTGGGCGATGCGCTCGAAGCGAAACGCGGGCCGCGTGGCATCGCGTTGAAACGGCGCATGACGTTCGCAACCGGACGCAGGCCGGCCGCGCAGTAACCATGGAATGTTCGCGCGATCGCCGGGCGACGCCTTCTGTTTCGCGCGCAACCTCGATGCGGCAAGCTCGCCGGCGGCACCGCGCCCGTCACGCTAACGAACAATACAACGCACACGGAGCACACGATGAGCAATAACAAACGGCAGATCAAACTCGGCGCGTTCCTGATGGAAACAGGCCACCACATCGCGGCGTGGCGGCACCCGGACGCGCACGCGACCGGTGGACTCGACTTCGCGCACTACGCGGAGGTAGCGAAAATCGCCGAGCGGGCGAAGTTCGACACAATCTTCTTCGCCGACAGCGTCAGCGTGCGCGACACAAACCTCGCTTCGCTCTCCCGCACCGCGCGCGCCGATCATTTCGAACCGTTGACGCTGCTCTCGGCGCTCTCGGTGGTCACGAAAAACATCGGCCTGATCGCGACCGTCTCGACGACCTTCAACGAGCCGTACAACCTCGCGCGCAAGTTCGCATCGCTCGATCATCTGAGCGGCGGACGCTCGGGCTGGAACCTCGTCACGTCGAGCACGGAATCGGAAGCGCTCAACTTCAACTTCGAGAAACATCCCGACCATGCGCTGCGTTATGAACGCGCGCGCGAGTTCTACGACGTCGTCGCGGGCCTCTGGGATAGCTGGGAAGACGATGCGTTCCTGCGCGACAAGGAAAGCGGCGTCTATTTCGATCCGGAAAAACTGCATGTGCTGAATCATCGCGGCAAGCATTTCCAGGTGCGTGGACCGCTGAACGTCGCGCGTTCGCCGCAGGGCTGGCCGGTCGTCGTGCAGGCGGGCGCGTCGGACGCGGGCCGGGAACTCGCGGCACAAACAGCGGAAGTGATCTTCGTCGCGCATCAAACGCTCGAGGAAGCGCAGACGTTCTATCGCGACATCAAGGGCCGGCTGCCGAAATACGGCCGGCACGCCGATCATTTGAAGATCATGCCGGGCATCTTCCCCATCGTCGGCCGCACGCAGGACGAAGCACGCCGCAAATTCGACGCGCTTCAGGACCTCATCCATCCGACTGTCGGTCTCTCGCTGCTGTCGACCATGTCGGGGGAAGTGGACCTGTCGTCATATCCGGTCGATGGCCCGTTGCCGGAGCTGCCGGAAACCAACGGCGGCAAGAGCCGGCAACGCCTGCTGTTCGATCTCGCACGCCGCGAGAACCTGACGATTCGCGACCTGTATCTGCGCATCGCGGGCGCGCGCGGCCATCAGCAGGTCGTCGGCACACCCGAAAGTATCGCGGACCAGTTGCAGCAATGGTTCGAGGAAGAAGGCGCGGACGGTTTCAACATCATGTCGCCGTGGCTGCCGGGCGGGCTGTCCGATTTCGCCGAACTCGTGGTGCCGGAATTGCAGCGACGCGGCCTCTTTCGCACCGAATACGAAGGGCACACGCTGCGTGAAAATCTGGGCCTGCCGCGTCCGCAAAACCGGCATGTGCAGCAACGGCGTCAGGAGGAGGCCGCGGGTTGAGCGACAGTTGCCGTGCGACAGAGCGTGCGCTTCAGGAAGCGCACGCCCGCCTCGACGATCGCGAGGTGCTCAAGGCCCATCTGTTCGGAATCGCTTTTGGCGCCGTCATGGTCGTGAGTCTTGCACTGGCGATCACCGCGCTGATGCGCTGGTTCGTCAACACGTAACGCTGCCGCCACGGCGCTCACGCGTGGCCGAGTTGCTGCGCGAGCGTCTTCGTGAACGGCGTTTCGACATCGCCCGTGTGTTTCGTGCTCACCGTTTCGATGAGCACGATCCAGCATTCTTCCTGTGCGACCGGTTTGTGCAGCACGCCGCGCGGCACGACGTGCAGCGACCCAGGCGCGAGACTCACCGTGCGGCCGTTTTCATACTCGATGTCGAGATGGCCGCGCACGACGTAAAAGAGTTCGTCCTCTTCCGCATGGCTGTGCCACGCGAACTCGCCCTGCACCTTCGCGACCTTCACGTACTGGTCGTTGACCTGCGCGACGACATTCGGCGACCAGTGTTCATGGACCGCATCGAAGGCCGTTGCAAGGTCGACCGTTTCAGCAAACGCACGCATCATTTTCTCCATGTTGGAACATCGAAGCGGCCCGCCGCACGCACGACGCGAGCGTGACAGCGGCTACGGCCGCGACGAGACTGTAGAGCCGCCACCAGCATTAGTGAAGCCATGTTTATCGATGCATGGCATTAGCAAATATAATAGCTGGATGACCCGAAACCTCGATATCACGCTCGTACGCACCTTCGTCGCGGCGGCCGACAGTGCCAGCATGACGGTCGCGGCCAACAGCCTGCATCTGACGCAGGGCGCGGTAAGCCAGCAGATCCGGCGTCTCGAGGAGACCCTGGGCGTGCCCCTCTTCGAACGCGAACGCCGGGGCCTGCGCCTGACGCCCGCCGGCGAACGCATGCTGGGCAAGGCGCGGCGCCTTCTCGGCATGAACGACGAAATCTGGCTCGAGATGACCACAAGCGCGTTGCAGGGGCGCGTGCGGCTCGGTGTGCCGCACGACCTCGTCGGCGGCACGCTGGCGCCGGTGTTCAAGGCCTATACCGAGGCATGGCCACAGGTCGAGATATCGCTCGTGTGCGGGTCATCGCCCGAACTCGCCGATGCGCTCGCGGACGGCACCGTCGATCTCGCGATCGTTGAGGCACCGGTGGGCGCAGCGAGCGGCGAGTGTCTGAGAGTCGAGCCGCTCGTCTGGGTGGGCGCGCGTGGCGGCGTCGCGCGGACGAGGCGGCCGCTGCCGCTTTCGATGGTCACCGATACCTGTGCGTTTCGCCCGGTCGTGCTCGCTGCGTTGCGCGATCAGGGAATCGAATGGCGGACCGTACTCGACAACGGCAACATCGAAGCGACGACCGCGACCGTGCGCACCGATCTCGCGATTACCGCGTGGCTCGCATCGACGGTGCCCGCCGATCTCGAGATTCTCGGCACCGATGCCGCGCTGCCCGCCCTGCCGGACTTCGCGATCAACCTTCATATGCCGGCACACGGCGGCGATGCGGCCACACTCGAATTCGCACGCTTTCTGCGAGCCGAGCTGACGCGGCAGCGCGAAGCCGCGTGAGCGGCCCCTGCCGACTCAACGCGGAACTTGTGCACGCGCACCGCTGTCGGTTTGAATGGCGGCTGGGTACTGGCCCGTAAACTGCTTGCGTGACTGCCGCCGTCTTTAACGTCCACCGGACCCCTATGCGAAAAATCCTTCTCGCCTGTCTTCTGTTCATGTTCGCGCTCTCCGCGCTCGCGGCGTCGGCGCCCGCCGCCGCGCCGGCCGCGGGCGCGAGCAGCGCCGCGCCCCTGCGACTCACGCCCGAAGAAGCCCGCCAGGCACTCGACGTGCTGAACGATCCCAGGCGGCGCAGCCAGATCGAGGACACGCTGCGCGCCGTGGCCGCCGCCGGCGCGCTGAGCGCGGTACCCGCATCGGCGCCTGCGTCGGCATCGGCAGCGACGCCGGCTTCCGGCGCCACCGCGGCGAGCGGCGTACGCGCGGCGTTCGAGCGCAACGGCCTCGCTTCGCAACTCGCACGCCAGGGCGCGCACTGGCTCGCGCGCGGCGGCGCTTCGCTGCGCCATTCGGCGGCGGTCCTGCTCGATGTGTCGTCGGTGCGCGCGTGGTGGCACAACGCGCTCGTGAACCCGGACGGTCGCGCGCTGCTCGGTCGCGTCATCCTGACACTCCTCGTCGCGCTGGTGCCCGCGCTCGCGCTCGAATGGCTCGCGCACCGCCTGCTGCGCCGCCCCCGCGAAGCGGTTATCGCGCGTCGCGCAAAACGCGTGAGCGAAGCAGAACAGAAAGAACAGGAAGAGGAACAGAAGCCGCAAGACGCCGCGTCCACGCCGCCCGTCATCCCGCTGCCGGGTACATCGATACCGGCCGACGCGATCCGGCGCGCGCGCAGCGCGGCGCATCACTGGTCGTTGCTGGGCCGTCTGCCGGGCGCCCTTCTCCACGCGGTGTTCAAGGCGCTGCCGGTCGTCGTCTTCATGATTGTCGCGACCGTGCTGATGTCGATCCTCACCGACGACAACACCCCAGACGGCCGCGCGCTCGACGCACTGATCGACCTCTACGTATCGTGCCGCGGCGCGGTGATCGTCAGCGGCTTTTTCCTGCAGCCTGACGCGCCCGGGCTGCGTCTGTGGCGCATGGGCAACCGGTGGGCCGCGCTCGTGCACCGCTGGGTGATCGCGATTGCCAGCGTGGTCGGCGTCGGCGCGGGCCTCGCCGAAATCGCCTCGCAGCTCGGCATGAACGACGACGCGCATCTCGCGCTGATGAAAACCGTCGCGCTGATCGCACACGTGATGGTGTCGATCCTGATCCTGCAATGCCGCCGTCCGGTCGCCGCGCGGATTCGCGCGCGCGTCGCACGCATGCCGTCGCTGGAGAGCGCGGGCGACTGGCTCGCCGACGCCTGGGCCTACGTTGCGGTGTTCGCGGTGATGGCATTGTGGTTCGTGTGGGCGCTCGACGTCCAGAACGGCTATCAGGCGTTGCTGCATCTCGGCGCGATCTCGCTCGGCGTGCTGGTGGCCGCCCGGGTCGTGTCGATCCTCATCATCGGCGCGCTCGGGCGCACGTTCAATGTCGACGAAGATGCGCACGCGTCGATCGCGCAAAAGCACGCTTCGCGCTATTACCCGCTCGCGCGGCGCACCGTGTCGACGTTGCTGATCGTCGTCACCGCGCTCGTGCTGCTGCAGGTGTGGGGGTTCAACGTCGCGCAGTTTTTCTCTCGCGGCACGGTCGGCCATCGCCTCGCGAACGCCGTCGTGACAATTTCGATTGCAGCGTTTGTCGCGCTCGTCGTGTGGGAATGGGTGAACGTGGCGATCGAACGGCGGCTCGACCAGTGGAAGACCGGCGGCGATCTCGTTCGCGCAGCGCGCCTGCGCACGTTGCTGCCGATGCTGCGCTCGGCGCTCTTCGTCGTGATCGCGCTCGTCGTCGTGCTGACTGGACTCAGCGAGCTTGGCGTCAACACGGCGCCGCTGCTGGCGAGCGCGAGCATCTTCGGCGTCGCGCTCGGCTTCGGCTCGCAAAAGCTCGTGCAGGATTTCATCACCGGCATTTTCCTGCTGATGGAAAACGCGATGCAGGTCGGCGACTGGGTCACGCTCGCGGGCGTGTCCGGCACGGTCGAATATCTGTCGGTGCGCACCGTGCGTTTGCGCGGCGGCGACGGCTCGCTGTATACCGTGCCGTTCAGTTCGGTGTCGACCGTCAACAACACGAATCGCGGGCTCGGCAACGCGGCGGTGAAGGTCAGTATCGCGTACGGGGAGGACGTCGATCGCGCGATCGAAACGCTCAAGGAAATCGGCACCACGCTGCGCAACGACGATGCGTTCAAGAGCGGCATCCTGTCCGACTTCAGCTTCTGGGGCGTCGATGCGGTCGACGGCGCGGCCATCACGCTCGTCGGCCAGATCCAGTGCCGCGACACGGCACGCTGGTCGGTGCAGCGCGAATTCAACCGGCGCGTCGCCGCGGCGTTCCAGGCGAGCGGCATCCAGATCGCGAATCCGAACCGCAGTCTGCTCGTGCAGATGAACGGCGCGGCAGCAGGCGACCCCGATACCGACACCGCGGATGCAGCACGGGACGCGAAACCCGCCGCGGGTGCTCAGGAAGCAAAGCGGACGCCGCCCCCGAAAACGGCCAGCGACAACAAGGACGCGTGACGAAACCGCGAACCGAACGGGCTGTGCCGATCGCCGACCTCGCGCGCACACTCGCACTCGTACCCGCGCTCGGAGGCACAATCATCGCGCGTGCGTGCCATAAGCTCCACGTCACGCACGACGACGATGCGTCAAAACCTCAATGCACCGGGCTTGCTCCGGCGTAGTACGTCGCAGCCGCGTCCATTTCCGCCGGCGTCATCTGGCGCGCGACGTTGCGCATCTGCTCGCTGATGTCGTTGTGACGCGCGCCCGAGGCGAACGCCTGCAACTGCGCCTTCACATACGCGGCCGGCATGCCTTCGAGC
This sequence comes from uncultured Paraburkholderia sp., assembly GCA_937917025.1. GTDB lineage: Bacteria > Pseudomonadota > Gammaproteobacteria > Burkholderiales > Burkholderiaceae > Paraburkholderia. Next base: position 3,430 of record CALFSF010000119.1, on the reverse strand, counting down.
CACGGGGCCCCCGCCTTGTTGTCGACATCGCCGTGACACGCCGTACACGACACGATGTTACGCATCGGCGAGCCGTTCGCGACGATCTCCGGCATCGGCGGGTTCGGCTTCGTGCCCGCGAGCACGGGGCGCGGCAGCGAAGCGTAGTACGCCGCCAGATCGCGCATCTCCTGATCGCCCAGACTGCGGACCATCGGCGACATCACCGCATTGGTCCGCGCGCCCGACTGAAAATCGAGCAGTTCCTTGTAGATCACAACCGCATATTGCCCGGCGAGATTCGGCGAGTTTGCTTCGCTCATCCCGCGCTCGCCGTGACACATCGTGCAGCGCATCGCGAGCGTCGCACCGCGGCCGATCGAAGGCGCGCTCGAATGCGCGAGCAGTTGCGGCGTGATTTCAGCGGTGCTGGTCCGCACTTTCGACTGAACCGGCTCACCGCCCGCGAGCCATTTCTGCGGCACGCCCGCCGCGCTGCAGATCGCGTTCCAGATACCCTGGAACTGCGGGTCTTTCTGCGCGGACGGCAGCCACACGAACCCGATCAGCACCCCGCACACGACGAGAACGATCGCCGCGCCGACGCTCATCCTGAACCACGGATTGCCCAGCGAGAACAGGCGCTCGTTTCCTGTGTCGTTCATCGCTGTCCTCCCACCGGCACGGCCGGCACGGATGTCTGCGGCTGCGACAGCAGCTGCCCGATCGGATAGCCGTAATTGGTCACGGTCAACACGACCATCAGCGTGACCCACAGGCTGAAGCTGTTCAGCGCGACCGGCAGTTTCACCGGCTCATGGACCGCGGTGCTGAAGCGGTATTCCGGCAGCGTGACGCGCGGACCGCGCTGCGTCTGGTACAGAATCACGAAGAACAGGATGGCCGAAATCACGAGAATGAACCCGCCAATCGCCGACATCGTCACCCAGATCGCCTGCGCGGCGATCTCCGGATTCGTGTAATCGTAGAACGCCATGCGGCGCGGCATGCCGAGAATGCCGACGTAGTGCCACGGGAACGTCAGCACGATCATGCCGATGAACCACAGCCACAGTTGCGCGCGCATCATCTTCAGGCTCGTCACCGCGCGGCCGGTGAGCTGCGGCCACAGGTCGTAGGCGATCACGAAATACATGATGACGATCGCGCCCGCGAAGATCAGATGGAAGTGACCGGTGACCCACTGCGTGTTGTGGATCGTCGAATCCATCTGGTAGCTCATGTTGATGATGCCGCCCGCCCCGCCGAAGCCGAGCATCACGAACGAGAACGCCACCGCCAGCATCATCGGGTTCTCCCACGGCAGCGCCTTCAGCCAGCCGAGTGCGCCCTTGCCGCCGCGCAGCCGTGCCGCGATCTCGACCGATGCGCTGATCGTGAAGACCGTGAGCAGCGTCGGCACGGCCACGAGCGCCGTGAACACCGAGTGCAGGAACTTGAAGCCCGAGCCCACCTCCGGATCGGCGAACAGATGGTGAATGCCGATCGGCATCGACACCACGAGGAACAGGATGAACGAGATGCGCGCCATCGAGTCGCTGTAGAGCCGCCCGCCGATCGCACGCGGGATGATCGTGTAGTACGCGATATAGGCCGGCATCAGCCAGAAGTAGACGATCGCGTGCAGCGTCCACGAGAAGAACACGCGCGCGAGACCCGCGTCGATCGTGTTCGTGAAGCCGAGTGCGACGGGCAGGATCTGGAACAGCAGTTCGAGCGCGGCGCCCACCGCGGTCCAGCCCCACAGATACGCGCCGGCCACGGTGGCGAACATCGCGAGCGGTACCGGCTTGCCCGGGTTCTCGCGCTTCCACGCACGCATGTTGATGCCCATCAGCGCGACCCAGATCCACGAGCCGACCACCACGAGCACGACGCCGATGTAGTAGAACGCGTTGCCGATCATCGGCGGATAGAACGTGTACAGCACCGAGGCGAGGCCCATCGCGACCGGCACCATCGCCGTGACGGCGCCCACCAGCACCAGCCAGAACCCGGCCCACGCCCAGCGCAGGCCGACGAGCGGACGCTTGAGCGCGAGTTCGGAGACGGCATAGCCGAAGCCCATCGCGATCAGCGTCGGGAACACATAGCCCATGGCCGAGCCGTGGGCCGTCACCGAGCGATAGTAATGCTCCGGATTCTGCAGCCACGGATGCAGCGGACTGCGCACGTACATCTGCCAGGCGCCCAGCAGCAGCGCGACGCCGAACGCGGCGAACGCCAGCCAGAAATGCGCGAGAACCACCCGTTTGCTATTGAACACAGCTGACCCTCCGCGAACCGGCCGCCATCTGCGCGAACGTTGTCTTGTCCACGACCTTGACGTGCGCCCACATGCCCTGGTGGCCGACGCCGCAGTATTCATGGCACGGCATCAGATGGTCGCCGGGTTGATCGAATGTCGTCCTGAAGGTCGAGACGTAGCCGGGTTCGAGCATCGAGTTGATGTTGGTATGGGTAATCAGGAGGCCGTGTATGACATCCGCGCTGGTGGCGCGGAATGTCACGGGCGTGTTTGCCGGCACCACGAGGCATTGCGGCGTGAACGAATACTGCTGCGCGATGAGGCGCACCGTGACCGAGCCGTCGCCTTCGCTCGCGGTGCCGAGATTGCTTTCGATGAATTCGCCGGATATGTGCAGTGAAAGCGGATCGATGGTCTCGACGCGCGAAGGCGGCATCATCGCCCAGTGCAGGCCGGTGTAGACCACCATCGCGACCAGCACCACGACGATGCCGACGACGAGCATCGCCCAGCGCCGCTCGACGCGCGCGGCGACTTCTTCCGGTGACGAACTGTGGGGAGCGGGAGTCATTGCCATGCAAGGTGCCTCACTGGATCACGCCGCGCGGCAGGAACACGATGAAATAGAACGCGAACCACAGGCCGATGACGATGGCCGTGGCAATGCCCGCGAGCGCAATCGCGCCGCTCGGGCCGCGGCCGACGATCGCGTCTACGGCCTCGTCCTCCGCGCTGTGCGGGTGGCCGGAAGGAGAATCGCTCATGCTTGCCTCGATATGCTCAAAATGCTGTGACGATGCGCTCAATAAAGCGGCGCGGTGCGCAACGCGTTCGCTTCCTTGCCGCTTACCGGCGTGCCGTGATTGCCCCACGCGGTGCGGATATACGTGACGACAGCCGCCACCTCTTCGTCCGACAGCGTATGCGCGAACGGCGGCATGCCATACGGCGAAGGATTCTTCATCGTGCCCGGCGGATAGCCGCCGTTGAGCACCATGCGAACGGGGTTCACCGCCGACGTCATCAGGATCGACTGGTTCTGCGCAAGCGGCGGGAAATGCGGCACCTTGCCCTTGCCGTCGATACCGTGACAGAGCGCGCACTGCGCGTCGTAGATCTTCTTGCCGAGCGGATACAGGCGGTTCTTTTCCTCGGTAACGGCCACTGTCGGCGGGCTCGCGC
>CALFSF010000118.1 GCA_937917025.1 uncultured Paraburkholderia sp. | reverse complement strand
GCCGCAGCTCCGAATGTACTGGCCACACGCGCCAGTCCGACCAACCTGATTCCACCCTTCCCGCATGGCCGTCTTCACCGCTGTCACCGACACTCAACTCGCTCACTGGCTGCGTCATTACGATCTCGGCGAAGCCGTCGATTTTCGCGGCATCCAGTCCGGCATCGAAAACAGCAATTTCTTTCTGACGACGACGCGCGGCGACTACGTCCTCACGATTTTCGAAAACCTGACGGCTGAACAGTTGCCGTTCTATCTGGATCTGATGCGCCATCTGGCGGCTCACAAGGTGCCTGTGCCGGACCCGATGCCGCGCGATGATGGCGCGCTGTTCGGCCTGCTGCACGGCAAGCCCGCGGCGATCGTCACGCGCCTCGAAGGCGCACCGGAACTCGCGCCACGCGAGGAACACTGCGTCGAAGTCGGCCAGATGCTGGCGCGCATGCATCTCGCCGGACGCGATTTTCCGAACCATCAGCCGAACCTGCGCAGCCTCAGCTGGTGGCGGGAAACCGTGCCGACGGTGCTGCCGTTTCTGACCGGCCCGCAACGCGAACTGTTGAGCACGGAACTCGCCCATCAGCAGGCGTTCTTCGCCTCGGACGACTATGCCGCGCTACCCGAAGGCCCGTGCCACTGCGATCTGTTCCGCGACAACGTGCTGTTCGCGCACGCCGCGCCCGAAAGCGGCCGCGACGTGCGCCTTGGCGGCTTCTTCGACTTTTACTTTGCCGGCTGCGACAAGTGGCTCTTCGACGTCGCCGTGACCGTGAACGACTGGTGCGCCGATCTCACGACAGGCGCGCTCGACATGCCGCGCGTCGAGGCGATGCTGCGCGCGTACCAGACGGTGCGTCCGTTCACCGGGCAGGAAAACCGTCACTGGGGCGACATGCTGCGCGCGGGCGCGTATCGTTTCTGGGTCTCGCGCCTTTATGACTTTTACATGCCACGTGCAGCTGAAATGCTGAAGCCGCACGATCCTGGCCACTTCGAACGCATTCTTCGTGAGCGCCTGTCCGGCGTTGCACTTCCAGGCATCCACACTCCATGCAACTGATCGAAGTTCCCGCGAAAACCGGCTACGTCTGGTTCCGGCAGGGTATCTGGCTGTTCCGCAAGAATCCGCTCGCGTTCCTGACGCTGTTCTTCACGTATCTGCTCGCGATGATGCTGATCTCGCAGATTCCCGTCATCGGCGGATTTCTGCCGCTCGTGTTCATTCCGGGCGTGGCGGTCGGCTTCATGGCGGCGTGTCGCGACACGATCGCGGGCAAGCCCGTTTTCCCGACGATCCTCGCCGACGGCTTCCGCTCGTACGGCAGCACGGCCGCGAAGCGGCTCGCCGCGCTCGGCATACTGTACGTGGTGGCGATGGCGCTCGTGCTGGGCGGCTCGGCGCTCGCCGACGGCGGCACGTTGCTGAAGGTGATGATCGGCGCCGCGGCCATGGAGCCGGAGGCGATGGTCAACAGCGATATTCCGCTCGGCATTCTGGCCGCGTTCGCGTTCTACATTCCGGTCGCGATGCTGTTCTGGTTTTCGCCCATCCTGATTACGTGGCACGAAGTGCCGCCCGCGAAGGCGATGTTCTTCAGCCTCGTGAGCTGCTGGCGCAATCGCGGCGCGTTCATCGTGTTCGGCGCGCTGTGGTTCGCGATGGCGATCACCGTTTCGCTCGGGCTGTCGACGCTGATGCAGGCGCTCGGCGCCGGGGAATACGCGTTTGTCGTGCTGATGCCCGCGACGATCGTCGTTACCACGATGCTGTACTGCTCGTTTTACGCCACGTATCGCGGCTGCTTCGGCATTCAGTCGCCTGAAACGCCGGACTCGCCGACCACGCCAGCGGCCTGAAACCGCGCCCGCAGCCAGCCGGATCGGGCCGCCCGTGTCGGAGCGGCTCGCCGCGCGATAACTCCAGCTATCCGCAAGGCACTCGCAAGCCATTCGCGATTGGTGCACAATGATTTGCACGCGATTGATTAGCGCGCACTTTCTGGACGGTAAGCACCATGACCCAGCGCCCGGCTCTCCCCTTCACGCTCGACGAGCAGCTTTGCTTCGCGCTCTATTCGACTTCGCTTGCGATGACGAAAGCGTATAAGCCCATCCTCGAAAAACTCGGGCTGACCTATCCGCAATACCTGACCATGCTGGTGCTCTGGGAATCCGACGACATCACGGTCAAGGACATCGCTACCCGCCTGAATCTCGATTCGGCGACGGTCACACCGCTGCTCAAGCGCCTCGAAACGCAGGGTTATATCGAACGCGTACGCGGCGTGAGCGACGAGCGGCTCGTCTATGTCCGTCTCACGAAGATGGGCGCGGCGCTCAAACGTACCGCCCGTGAAGTGCCGGCCGAAATCTTCTGCGCGACGCAGCAGACACCCGAATTCCTCCTCAAGCTGCGCGACGACCTGACGCGCCTGCGCACCACGCTCAACGACTACAACGAAAGCTAGCCACCTGCTGCCCGGCACCGCTTCGAAAAATATCGAAATTAATTTGCACACTAATGATTAGTGTACTATCTTGATGACATGCCGGATCGATGGCGACCGCCACCCACTGCGTGGCACCTACTTTCAAGGAGCAATATCATGAGCGTACTTTACAAGGCAACGGCAACGAGCACCGGTGGACGTGATGGCCGCGCGGTATCGTCGGACAAGGTGCTGGACGTGAAACTGGCCGCACCGCGCGAACTCGGCGGCAACGGTGCCGAGGGCACGAACCCGGAGCAATTGTTCGCAGCCGGCTATTCGGCGTGTTTCCTGAGCGCGATGAAATTCGTCGCTGGCCAGCGCAAGCAGGCGGTTCCGGCGGATACGACCGTCACGGCGGAAGTCGGTGTCGGCCCGAACGACAAGGGTGGCTTCGCGCTGGATATCGAACTGCGCGTCTCGCTGCCGGGCCTTGCCGCCGACGCAGCACGTGAACTCGTCGACGCCGCTCACCAGGTGTGCCCGTATTCGAACGCAACACGCAACAACGTGGCAGTGCGTGTGCAGGTCGTCTGAGCGCCGCCTGACGTTGCAGCATGCAGTAAAGGATGGGCGTGGTTTGCCGGCACGGCGCCCGAGGGGCGTCGTTCAGCTTCGAGGGTATTCTCGGCGGGTCCACGCGCGCGCCAACCGGCGGGCGCGATCTCATCAGCGTTGCCTGCTGATGAAGGCCGCCGCGCATCCGGGCATTGCCGCGCAGGGCCGACGTACCCACGAAGTGGATCCATGCGCCGGGGCAGGCGGAAACCGGACGGTTAAAAAGTGAAGCGTGACGTTGGGGAAAGACGATTCGTCACGAGTGGTCGATCATGCCGAAGCGCGTCAGCGCATGCTGGCCCGCTTCGGAAAGTGACCTGAATACTGCGGCAAAGCTTTACTACAAAGGCACGAGGCCCGGTACTGAAATGACGCTTAGTGCTGCTGGCTCATCCACGACGGCTGACGGCGAGTCGCTTCGCGATCCAGCTTGCGCATGCGGAATTCGAGGTCGTGCAGATCGGTGGCTTCCGAGAGGTACTGGTCGTTGCGTTCCTTGGCGATCTGGTCGGGGGATTTCGTCAGGAACAGGAAAAGGCGGGTCAGCAGGTACATGGTCAACTCCGAAAAGGATCTAGGGCTCTGCCTAGTGGATAACCCTTATTATAGGGAAAACCCTGATCTTCCGCCATGTTTACCTGATGCGACCGTTGGACGCGCACTACGCCTGTCGCGCGGCCGCCGCGTGCAGGGGCGCCTGAGCCGGCGCGGCTTCGGCTGCACGGCGCTGATACCGGAAGAATTCCCACAGCAGCGCGCACGCATCCGGCCCTTTTGACGAATGGAACGGTACGGCGTCGTCGCCGCCACTCCATGCGTGTCCGAGGCCCTGCACGCGACACAGGCGCACCACGCGCCGGCCGCCCTTGATGTAGTCGCGCGTCACGACACCGGCTTTCCGCTCCTCGCGCACTTCGCCGACGCGCAACTCGCCGCTCGCGTCCAGCACGCCGTTCAGGCGCGCGAACTGGACCGCGAGCTGCTCGGCATTTTCCGGCGCCACGACATGATCGGCATCGCCGTGGATGATGATCGCCGGCATGCCGGGATAGGCTTCGATATCGACGGCGGCGTCGACGAGCATGACCGGATGCTGGCGGGTTCCGCGTCGCATCACGTCCATCGCGGTGATGCCCGAGCGCGCTTCGCCCATTGCCGGACCGGAGTGCAGCCCGACCGCGGCGAAGCGGCCGGGATGAAGGAGCGCCAGCAGCGAGGCGAGCCCCGCGCCCGCCGACATACCCGCCACATACACGCGCTCGCCGTCGAACCGGTAGGTCGCCACCAGCGTATCCACGAGCGAGACCACCGCGCGGGCCTCCGCGCCGCCCGCCTGTTCACTGGCGTCGTACCAGTGCCAGCAGCGATGGGCGTGAACGTGCTTCGACTGCTCCGGATAGACGACCGCAAAGCCGAAGCGATCCGCGAGCAGGTTCATGCGCGTGCCTTCGGCGAATTCGTCGATCGACTGTTTGCAGCCGTGCAGCATCACGACGAGCGGCAGACCGTCGAGCGCGCGGCCCGGCGGGACATACAGGCCATACGACAGATGATTGACGAGACGCCCGGGCGCCACCGGCGCGGAATGGAACGAGCGCGTCCAGTCGCCGCTCGCCCATGCGGCGGCACGCGGCCGCACGCGCGATTCACGCGCGCCGGCGCGCGGCAGGTCGCGGGTTTTGGGAGTGCGGACTTTCGAGGACTGTTTCGCGATCGGACGCGCAGGTCTTGCTGCACTGCGTTTGAGCGATTCGCGGGTGTGCTTCGTTTGTGCGGCGATCAGGCGCTTGAGACCGCCCAGCCAGAGTTTCGACAGACTTTTTGCCATCGGATCAACCTCGCAAAAAGGACCGTTTCAGGCCAGAATGAGTGGGACGTTGTGCAATGCACAATAGCACCAATCTCGGTAACATGCTGTGCGCCGGCCAACTCCGTTCTGGCGATCCGCCGGTTGCGAGTGTCGGTATGCCGCGACCACGCCATCGTCACTCACTTTATACTTGCAGCTGTCGGACCGCGCGCATACGGCCGTCTGCTGTCGCCAGTCTGTCTGGCAGCGCGCGTTTCCCGCTTTCTCACCCTCACTTTTTGTCCGGACTCGCTGCGCGCTCCGCCGCGGCTGCTGCCATGCCTGATCTGCCTCTTCGTCTGTGGTACACGATTACCAGCCTCGGTGGCGCCGGCCTCACGCTGCCGCTCGCGATCGCCATCGCGCTGTGGCTGGCGCTCGGTTACACGTGGCGCATGGCGGCGTTATGGCTCGGGTTGCTCGGCGCGGCGATCGGCGTGGTCACGCTCACCAAGCTGGCGTTTCTCGGCTGGGGTGTCGGCGTGCGCGCGCTGGATTTCACCGGCGTCAGCGGACACGCAATGCTTTCGACGGCCGTCTATCCCGTCGCCCTCTTCCTGATGCTGTTGCCCGCGCGCCGCTCGATCCGTCTTGCCGGCGTGCTGCTCGGGCTCGCCGCCGGCATCGCGGTCGGGCTTTCTCGTGTGGTGCTCGTCGCGCATTCGCCGTCGGAAGCCGTGACGGGCTGCCTCGTCGGCGCGGGTGCGGCGCTGCTGTTCGTGCGCGCCGCCTGGCACGCGCGCCCGGGTCAGCTATCAGCGCCTGCGGTGGCGCTCAGCCTCGTCGCGCTGACGGTCGGCCTGCATGACGTCCGTATCCCGACGCAGCGCTGGGTCACCCACATCGCGCTCAAGGTGTCCGGCCATGAGCGGCCATTCGTGCGCGCCCGCTGGAAAGCCGGCCACGATCGCCCGCCCCCGCCCGTCTCGCGCACGCGCGACACCGCGCTTCCTCCGCCCGCGTCGACCGACGCGTAATCCCCCTCGACACTGCGCCTCGCGCATGGGGCCGCCGATATCTTCGTCATCGCCACCGTTATAGCCGTGGCTATATTACGATAGCGTTTTTCAACGCTCGTCCGGCTCGCGCCGGACCTCCGAATCCATGTCGATCTCCCTTCGCCGTCTGCTGAGGCACGCACTTGTCACTGCGAGCGCCGTTTCCATCGCGATCTGCGCCAACGCACGTGCCGACGAACTGGTGGTCTCGGCTGCGGCCAGTTTGACGAACGCGTTCAAGGCCGTCGGCGACGCGTTCGAGAAGCAGCATCCGGGCACGAAGGTATTGCTGAATTTCGGCGCGTCCGATGTGCTGATGCAGCAGATCGTGAAGGGCGCGCCCGCCGACGTGTTCGCCTCGGCGGACCAGAAGGCGATGGACAAGGCCGTCGAACAGAAGGTCGTCGTGCCGTCGACGCGCAAGGATTTCGCCGCGAACTCGCTCGTGCTGATCCTGCCGTCGGACAGCACATTCGCGCCCGCGAACCTGCATGACCTCACGGCCGCCAACGTCAAGCGCATCGCGTACGGCGATCCGGCTTCGGTGCCGATCGGCCGTTATGCGGAGGGCGCGCTGCGGGCCGCCGGCGTGTGGGACGCCGTCAGCGCGAAGGGCGTGCTCGCCGCAAACGTGCGTCAGAGCCTGGATTACGTCGTGCGCGGCGAAGTCGACGCCGCCTTCGTATTCGCCACCGACGCGGCGATCATGCCCGATCGTGTCAAGGTGGCGCTGAGCGTGCCGACGCTAACGCCCGTCAGGTATCCGATCGCGCTCGTCGAAGGTAGCCATCACGCGGCCGATGCGCAGGCGTTCATCGCGTACGTGCTGTCGCCGGATGGCCAGGCCGTGCTCGCGAAGTTCGGCTTCAAGCCCGCTCACTGATCCGGACGCCGACGCTCACCCCGCATCATGGAACAGGCCTGGATTCCGCTTCTGCTCTCGCTGAAAGTCGCAGGCTGGGCGACCGCGCTCAACCTCGTGTTCGGCGTCGCGGCCGGTCTCGCGCTGTCGCGCTGGCGCTCGGGCGCGCGCGACGTCGTCGATTCGCTGCTGACGCTGCCGCTCGTGCTACCGCCCACCGTGCTCGGCTACTACCTGCTCGTCGTGCTGGGCCGGCGCGGCGCGATCGGCGGCTGGCTCGACAGCGTCGGCATCCAGCTCGTGTTCACGTGGCAAGGCGCGGTGATCGCGTCGATGATCGTCGCGTTTCCGCTCGTGCTGAAGTCGGCGCGCGCGGCGTTCGAATCGGTCGATCCGCAACTCGAACGCGCGGCCCGCACGCTCGGCGTGAGCGAAGCCGCGATCTTCTTTCGGGTGACGCTGCCGCTCGCCACGCGCGGCATTCTCGCCGGCACGCTGCTCGCGTTCGCCCGCGCGCTCGGCGAATTCGGCGCGACGCTGATGGTTGCGGGCAATCTGCCCGGGCGCACGCAGACGCTTTCGGTCGCCGTCTATGCAGCGGTGCAGGCGGGCGACGACAGCACCGCGAATTTTCTCGTGCTGGTGACATCGGTGACGTGCATCGTGATCCTGCTCCTCGCGGGCCGGCTCGTGCCGCAGCACTCGCTTTTGACCTCGCGCTGACATGACGCTCTCCGTCGACATCCGCAAGACGTTCGTGACCGCCGAGCGCCGGTTCACACTCGACGTCTCGTTCGCGACGACGAACCAGCGCGTCGTGCTGTTCGGCCCGTCGGGCGCGGGAAAGAGCCTCACGTTGCAGGCGATCGCGGGTCTTCAGCATCCCGACGAAGGCGCGATCATCCTCGACGGCGAGCCGCTTTTCGACAGCGCGCGCGGCGTCGACCTGAAGCCGCAGTCGCGCAGGGTGGCCTATCTGTTTCAGGACTACGCGCTGTTTCCGCATCTGAACGTGCGCCAGAACATCGCGTTCGGGCTGCATTCGGGCTGGCTCAATCCGCGGGTGCGGGTCCATCATCCGGAAGTCGATTACTGGCTGAAGGCGCTCGATCTGACCGGCGTCGCGGGCAATCATCCGGCGCACCTTTCGGGCGGACAGAAGCAGCGGGTCGCGCTGGCGCGCGCGCTGGTGTCGAACCCGCAACTGCTGCTGCTCGACGAGCCGTTTTCGGCGCTCGATCACGCGCTGCGGCAACGCATGCGCGCCGAACTGTCGGATCTGCAGACGCGCCTCGACATTCCGATGCTGCTGATCACACACGATCCCGATGATGTCGCCGCATTTGGCGATCAGGTCGTGCATGTGGTGGACGGCCGCGTTCAACCGCACCACGCGTTCGCCGGCTACGCACGCAGCGTTTATTGACGACGTCCCACATCCAGCGCCGCTGGCTAGTCGCTGACGCCGAGAATCACGCTCGAAGCCTTGAACGCCGCGATCGCCGGCGCGCCTTCGACGAGGCCGAGCGTGTCGGCGCTTCCGTTCGTGATCACCGCCGTCACGACGACGCCGCCCTGCAGTTCCAGCGACACCTCCGCGTTGACCGCGCCGCGCTTCACCGCCGTCACCGTGCCGCGCAACTGGTTGCGCGCCGAGATTCGCACGGGTTCGTCGCCGCCCTCGTCGACGATCAGCATGACCCACGAGGCCTTGATCAGCGCGAACGCAGCGGTGCCGACCGCAAGCCCGAGCGTCTCGGTGCTTTCATGCGTGAGAACCGCGACGACCGTCTGGGCGCCGGGCAACGCGAGCGACACTTCGTCATTCACCGCGCCGCGCACGATCGCCGACACCGTGCCGTACAACTGGTTGCGGGCACTCGTTTTCATGCCGATCCTGCCGATCAGCGACCAGTCGCTGGCGAAGTGTTCGATTGCCGCGCCGGCCCGTTCCAGAAACCGCCGATGCTCGTTTTCGACGGCGCGAAACGTCTCGATCAGTCGCACCGCGCGCGGCGTAAGCGTCGTGCCGCCCCCGCCCTTGCCGCCCGCCGCGCGCACGACGAGCGGCTCGCCAGCCAGGTTGTTCATCGTATCGATGGCGTCCCACGCGGCCTTGTAGCTCATGCCGACGGCGCGCGCGGCGCCCGTGATCGAACCGGTCTCGCGGATCGCTGCAAGCAGTGCGATGCGCGATGCACCGCCGAGCGTCTGTTCGCCCGCCTGAAACCACACGGAGCCGCCGAGTTCGAGCGGCCCGGGACCGGTACCGGATGCGTTTTTTTCAGTCATGGCTGGTTGCCGAGCAAGGAAAGTGACGGGTCGTGAAACGAAGATGTCCGATGGTACACGGCCATGCAACGCCCGCGACACGGCAGCGAGACACAGCCGCGCGGGTTGCTGGCGGCTTTCATCTGATCAATCTGGTACTTTTTGCCTCCGCCGCTATAATTCAGCCTTTTACGCCTTCCCCCAAAGCATGCGACGTCTCCTTGTCCTGATCCTGCTCCCGATCGGCCTGATCGGCCTCGCGCCCCGCGCGATGGCCGGGGAGAACGAGCAGGTCGCGCAGATTTCCGCGTATCTCACGCAGAAATTCGGCGTCGCGAGGGAAAAGGCCGAGCAGATCTCCACCGCCGTCACATCCGCCGCATCGAAATACTCGCTGCCGCCCGCCCTGCTGCTCGCGATCATTTCGATCGAATCGCGCTTCAAGGAAAAGGCCAAAGGCGCGAACGGCGCGACGGGCCTCATGCAGGTCGTGCCGAGCGCCCACCGGCGGCTGCTGAAAAACGTGAACGACCTGACCGAACCGACCGCCAACATCGAAGTGGGTTCGGCCATCCTGTATGGCTACATGCAGTCGGCCGGCGGCGACCTGAACGCCGCGCTGAAGAGCTACGGCGGCTCGAAGGCTTACGCGGAAAAGGTGAGCCTGCGCGCGAATACGTTCGCGCAGGTCGTCGCGTTGCCCGACGACACGAAGGCGGATGCCGTCAGCGTCAGCGCGTGCAACCTGCGCTGGACAGGCAACGGCCCGACGCCTGTCACCGCTTCCACGCCCTTTTTCGCGACACCGGACAGCTGCGCCGCCGCCCTCGCGCCGGCGAGGACAAGTCTCCTCAACGGCCTGATCCCGTCGCCCTGACGCCAGCACGCGCCGCGCCCGGCGCGTTGCCGCCCGCCGTCACAGCGCGTAATGCGCGACCCCGTTCCCAAACGACCAGTTCTCCTTCACCACCTCGACGAGATTGATGAGCACATCCTCTCGCCGCACGCCGGGCGACTCCGCCAGGTTATCGACGACCTGCCTGTAGAACGCCTTCTTCTGCTCGATCGTTCGCGTGTTGTTGAACGTGATCTGGACCACGACCAGATCGTCGCTGCGCTCGACGCCCAGATAGTGCCGGTCGAACACGAAATTGCCTTCGTCGTGTTCGTTGATCAGCATGAAGATGTCATCCGGCGGCACCTTGCAATGCTCGATCAGCGCGCGCTGGATGCCCTCGGTGAGCGCCTTGCGATATTCGACGGGCTTGCCGGCGCGAAGCGAGATTCGGGTAAGCGGCATGATGGACTCCCACAAGAAAATGAAAAGTTCGAGTAGTCATCTTGCGCCAGCCGCAGCATAATAAATAGATATCACTGAAGATATCAGTCATTTTCCCTTGAAATGAAAGTACTCGACCTCGATGCAGTGCGGGCGTTCGTGCTGGTCGCCGATCTCGCCAGTTTCACGCGCGCGGCCGTTGCGCTCGACACCACCCAGTCGGCCGTCAGTCTCAAGCTGAAGCGGCTGGAGGCGCATCTCGGCCGCCAGTTGCTGGACCGTACGCCGCGGCTCGTGCGGCTTTCCGCCGAGGGCAACGCGTTTCTCAACGCCGCTCGCGATCTGTTGCAGGCGCACGAGCGCGCGCTCGGCGCGCTTTCCGTCGAGCATCGCAAGCTCGCGATCGGTTTGAGCGAGCATGTCGCGGGCGCGAATCTGCCTGCGTTGCTTGGTCGGCTCAAAGCGCACGATCCGGGGCTCGTCGTCGAGCTGCATCTGGGCATGTCGACGGCGCTACTGGAGCAGTTCGACGAGCGGCGGCTCGACGCCGTCATCGTCCGCTACGAACCGGACGAAACGCCGCGCGACGACGGCGAGCCGCTTTTCACCGAACCGGTCGTCTGGCTCGCGACGCCGGACTGGCTGCCGCGCGTGAACGAGCCACTGCCGCTCGCGCTGCTCGCGGCGCCCTGCGGCGTGCGCGCCGCGGCGCTGCGCGCGCTCGACGACGCCGGCGTCGCGTGGCATGAGGCGTTTATCGGCGGCGGCGTGGCGGCCGTCGGCGCGGCGGTGGCGGCGGGCATCGCGGTGTCGCCGCTCGCGCGGCGTGTTGCGCCGCGCGGGCTCGTCGACGTCGGCTCGCGCCTCGGTCTGCCCGTGCTGCCTGAGTCGAGCGTGACGTTGCATTCGCGGGTTCGCGACCGGCGCACGCTCGAAACCGTGAAGCTGCTGGCAGGCGGCCTCGCGAGCGGGTAATCCGGCGAGCCTGTTTAGCCCAGAATCGGCGGCTGCGCGCGCCCCGGCGCAGCCGACTTCGGCTTGACACCGACCGTGCGCGCGGATTTCGTCGATGCGTGGTTGCGGCGGGATGCAGACGTTGCAGCGGATTTCGGCGGTTTTTTCGCCGCGCTTTTCGCCGCTTTCCGGGTGCTGGGCGAATGCGCGCCCCGCGCTGCCTTCTTCGATGCTACCGGGGGCTTGTGGCCCGACGCTTCGGGCGGATTCCACACCTCGACGTAACGGTCCGCAGCCATGGCTGAGCCTGCAAAGAAACCGATGATCACCGCTATGACGACTGCTCGCACACCTGACTCCTGATCTACGCCTGATTGCTGGGGGGCGCGATTATACCCACAGGAAAATTCGAGACGGACGATCAGGATCAATCGATTTTCCCGCCAGAAGTTGTGCCGACCCGCCGCCACACGTTAATCCAGGCACACGGTCTTGCATTAATCCATAAATGGACTATTATCTTCTTATAGTTTATTTAAGGACTACTCGATCATGTCCAGTGCCGCCCGAGCATCGTCTGCCGAACGGCCCCTTGCGCGCGCCGCCGGCGAGCCGTCGGTCACCGAAATGTCGGCGGCCGGCCTGCGCGCGTTTTTCAATATCGCCCGCGACTGGGACCTGAGCGCCGACGAGCAGATCGTCCTGCTGGGTTCGCCCGGCCGTTCGACGTTCTTCAAATGGAAGCAGGCGCCGCAAACGGCGAGGCTCGGCCGCGACACGCTCGAGCGGCTATCGCTGCTGCTCGGCATTTACAAGGGTCTGCAGATCCTGTTGCCGCAGCCGGCCGCCGCCGACACCTGGGTCCGGCGTCCGAACAGCGCGCCGCCGTTCGGCGGCCGGCGCGCGCTCGACCGCATGCTGGCCGGCAATATCAGCGACCTCGTCGCGGTGCGGCAGTATCTCGATGCAATGCGAGGCGGATGGGCGTGACTTCTCCGCACTGGCAGGACCGCTGGCGTGCGACGCCGCTCGACTGGTCGCCCGCATACCGGGTGATTCCCACGCGTTTTCCGGCAGTGAACCTGTTCGATCGCGTCGCGTCGCCGGAAGATTTCGACGCGCTCTACGCGCTCGAAGCGATGACCAACGACCGCCTGCGCACCGAAGTCGGCGAACTCGATCTCGTGCCGCGCGAAGAGCGGCGTTTCGGGCCGGGCTGGGGGCCGATCATGGCGGCGTTCACGCATCTGAATCCGCTTGGCAGCCGTTTTTCCGACGGTACCTATGGCGTGTTCTATTGCGCACGCTCGCGCGCGACGGCAATCGCGGAGACGCGCTATCACACCGGCAATTTCCTCGCGGCCACGAACCAGCCGCCGTTGCGCCAACAGATGCGTCTCTACACGGTGATCGCGCATGGCGAAGTCGCCGATCTGCGCGGCGAACCGGCGCTGGACCCGGGCGTGCTGTCGCCCAGCGACTACGTCGCGGGCCAGGCGCTCGGGCGTGCCGTGCGTGCGGCGGGCGCGTCAGGCATCGTGTATCCGTCGGTGCGCGATGCCGATGGCGAATGTCTCGCCGCGTTCAGAACGACGCTGCTGCGCGACTGCCATCACGCCGCGTATCTGGAATACAACTGGAATGGCAGCGCCGTCGACATGGTGTTCGAACTGAACCAGATCGGCTGACCCCGCAGCGGGATGCCGTGGCGTTGCAAGGCGCTCAGGGCAGCGCCATCTCGGCCGCACCGTGGGCGCGCGCCACGTCCACCGTCACCGACCAGCGCCGCGAGCGCCGCGCCTCGACGATCGTCAGCTTGCCGCCGGGCCCGAACGCACCGGTGTCGACAAACACCTGCGAGCCGATCTGCTGGACCGCGCGCATCGGCGTGTGGCCGCAATACGTGAGCGAAAGCCCACGCTGACGCAGCGGGTCGCCGGTGCCCATCGCGAGTTCACGGCCCCACAGCAGTTGCTGGCGAACGTCCTCGGAGAAATCGCCGGCATCGAGATCGTCATCGGTGCCGAAGAACTCGGCGTGCAGGATGTTGAAACGCTCGGCGCCGCTGCCGATCACACGCACGAGCGGCAAGGTCCGGAGCCGTTCCGCGTAATGGCGCAGCGTCTCGTCGGAAAGCGCCGCGGCCCACGATCCGCCGATGCCATACCACCAGTGACGCCGCAGGCGCCCTTCGGCGACGGCGCACAGCGTGTCTTCGTGATTGCCGAGCACCGCGTAAAACCACGGCCTGTCGAGCAGCGCGAGCGCCTCTTCCGACTGCGTGCCGCGATCGACCAGATCGCCGACCGAAAACAGCCGGTCGCTCGCCGGATCGAACGCGATTTCGCGAAGCAGATAACGTAGCGCATCCACGCATCCGTGCAGGTCGCCCACGATGAAATCGCGGCCTTTGCGGTTGACGGAATGATGCCAGACGTCGTTGAAAAGTACGGGGTCCATAGCCCCATGATAGCCCCACGAAAAAATAGCGTATGCGGGGTGTCTATCGTTTCACGCGTGGATGTTTGCCGGGACGCCTGGTGCTTGCCGCGGCGTCCGGTAAAGCCTGCCGGACGCCGCGCAAAAAGCGGTCATTGTTGCGTCGCGCGCAGCTTCGCGACCTGATCGATCGACAGCGTCGACTGAGGATTGCCGAACTGCTTCGTCACGTAGTTCGCAATGGCCGCGATCTGTTCATCGGAGAGTTGCGACGCGAACGCAGGCATCAACACATCGGCGTCGCTGGTCTTGCGCTCGACGCCGTGCAGGATCACCATCGCCAGATTGTTCGCGGGGCTCGCGCCCACCGCGCTGTTGTGGATCAGCGCGGGATACGCACCGGGCGCGCTCGCGCCGACGCCCTGTCCGGTCCAGTTGTGACACGACGCGCAGTTCGCGATGAAAAGCTGCGCGCCGTTCACGCCGCTGATCTTCGTGCCGCGCAGCGCCACGACGTCGTTCGCCGGCGCGCCCCACGCGTCGCGCGGCCGGGCGTCGCCACCGTTCACGGGCGGCACCGAGCGCAGGTAGATCGCGATCGAGCGCAGGTCTTCGGGCGTCAGATATTGCGTGCTGTCCGCCACCACTTCCGCCATCGGTCCGGCCGCGTTCGCGCGACCGTGTACGACACCCGTCGACAGATAATGCGCGACGTCTTCGTCGCTCCAGTTGCCGATGCCGCTGGTCTTGTGCGGCGTGATGTTGAACGCGTGCCAGCCGGACTGCGTCGCGCCGGCAAAACGTTCACTCGTCTTCAGTCCTTGCGTGAAATTGCGCGGCGTATGGCATTCCTCGCAATGCGCGAGCCCCTCGACGAGATACGCGCCGCGGTTCCACTCCGGGCTCTCTTTCGGATCGGGAACGAAGCGCCCTTCGGTGAAGTTGAGCATGTTCCAGAACACCATCAGCCAGCGCTGGTTGAACGGAAACTTCACGTCGTTGGCGGGCGGCGTGTAGTGAACCGGCGCAAGCGTATTCAGATACGCGCGTATCGCGAGTATGTCGCTGTCGGTGACCTTCGTATATTCGGCGTAGGGGAACGTCGGATAGAGCCGCTCGCCACCCTTGCCGATACCTTCGTGCATCGCCTTCAGAAAGTCGGCATCCGTCCAGCTGCCGATGCCGGTGTCCGGATCGGGCGTGATGTTCGGCGTGTAGAACGTGCCGAACGGCGTCGCGATCGGCAGGCCGCCCGCGAACGGACGGCTCTTGTCCGCCGTGTGACAGGCCACGCAGTCGCCCGCGCGCGCGAGGTACTCGCCGCGCTTCACGAGATCCGGCATCGCGCTGCCCGCGCTGTTCTGCGCGCCGTTGCCCCCGGCGTCCTGCGCGAACGCCGAGCTGATCGGCGATTCATCCTCATGACGCACGTTCGTGGTGTGCGACGCGTGCCACGCGAGATAGAGCGCGAACAGCGAAAACGCGGCGGCGAGCGTCGCCATATGCCGGCGACGCCGGCGCTCGATGCGAATGTGCGACTGCGCGCCCGGGCCGGCCGGCTGCACGCTCGACGTTTTTTTCGTCATGGTGGCTCTCCGTCAGGTTGCGGGTCAGAGTTCGCGCTTGAGCTTGTCGGCGATCCGCAGCGAAAGCGCGGAGATCGTCAGCGTGCAGTTCACCGATGCCGCCGTCGGCATCACGCCGCTGCTCGCGATGAAGAGATTCGGATGATCATGCGTGCGGCAGTCAGGGTCGACGACCGAATCCGAAGGATCGTTACCCATGATCGTCGTACCCATGATGTGATTGTTCGGCGCGAAGGTGTCGTCGAAACTCACTTCCGTGCCGCCGAAAAGGCTCGCGATCTGCGCGTAAAGCTCGTGTGTATTCGCGGCGCTCTTTTTCACGTAATCGTTGATCGAGTAGTAGATCTCCGGCTGCGGAATGCCGAGCGAATCCTTGTGATCCGCCGAAGGCACGACGCGGTTCTGCGGCTCGGCCAGATGTTCGTGGAAGCTGTTGATGTTCAGCGTGCGCGCTGCGCGGTCGCGAATCTGGCGATCGAGTTCGGCGCCGGTCAGGCCTTTCTTGAGCAAAGCGGCGGTCACGCCCATCGTCGCGACGCCGTTCGACAGGTGCAGCTTTTTCGCCGCGTATTCCGAGCGAAACGCGCCGTCGCGGAAGTTGACGATCGAGGTCATCTCCATCGGCCCTCGCCCCGGCCATAGCGGCTCGTTCGCGAGGAACGTGACGCCCGTGCCCGGATGGTCCATCAGGTTGCGGCCCACCTGGTCGGAGCTGTTGCCGACGCCCTTCGGGAACCGGTCGGAGGTCGACATCAGCATCAGCTTGGGCGTTTCGATACCGTTCGCCGCGAGCACGAAGAGCTTGCCGGTCACGCGCGTGCTGTTGCCGTTGGGGTCCTTGTAATGCACCGCCGTGACAAGCCCCTTCTCGTCCGATTCGACCTTGTAGACGACCGCCTGCGGGATCAGCTTCGCACCCGCCTGTTCGGCCTTGTCCGCATGCACGACACCGTTGTACATCGCCGCGATCGGACAGATCGGCATGCAGTTGTTGTTGCCGCAACAGGTCGGGCGCGCATCGTACGGGCGGCTGTTGCGCGCCACCGGTTCAGGCACGACCTTGAAGCCCTGCGGATTCAGCAGGTCGGAAAAACGCTGGTCCATGTACGAGAGCGGCAGCTGGCTCATCGGATAGGGCTTCGAGCGCGGCGACCCCAGATCGACCGACGCGTCCGGACCGGACACGCCCAGTTGCACCTCGGCCGCGAAGTACCAGGGCTCCAGCGCTTCGTAGGGAATCGGCCAGTCGCGCCCGACGCCGTACAGCGTCTTCAGTTTGAAGTCCGACGGCAGCAGGCGCCAGGCCGCCGCCGCCCAGTGCCACGTCGTACCGCCGACAAGCCGCAGATACTGCGAGTTATACGGATACTCGCCCTTCTGGATCAGATAGCCGTTCGCGGGGGAATACTCGGGATGCGGCGAGTAAGGTGTCGACGGATACGGTGTCGCGAAATCGGCCTTTGCCGCCGAGTTGCGAAAATTCTCGACGATCTGCCA
>CALFSF010000117.1 GCA_937917025.1 uncultured Paraburkholderia sp. | reverse complement strand
AGGCGGGCGGCTCGGTCGAGGACAACAACACCGAGCCGGGCGCCGTCTGGCTCAGGCGTCTGGCCGACCAGTTCCCGCATCACGCGTGGCTCAACCCCGAACCGGAAGGTCTGTGGGAATACCGCCAGTCGGTCTCGATCGTCCGCGAAGTGCTCGGCCAGCGCATGTATCCGCTGACGCTCGCCGGACTCGAAGCCGCGATGCGCATGCTCAGCAAATAACGCCACGTCCATCCCTCTCACGAAAGAATCCGCATGACGCAGTCTTCCACGCCCGAACTCTCCCCCGCCGAAGTACGCCCCGCGAAGCTGCGGCCGTTTGCCGACACGTCGGTATCGGCGATCGTCGCGGGCTTCGTCGCGATGATGACGGGCTACACGAGTTCGCTCGTCCTGATGTTCCAGGCAGGCCAGGCCGCGCATCTCACTGACGCGCAGATTTCATCGTGGATCTGGGCGCTCTCGATCGGCATGGCGCTCACCTCGATCGGGCTGTCGCTGAAATTCCGCGCGCCGGTCGTCATCGCGTGGTCGACGCCCGGCGCCGCGCTGCTGGTGACGTCGCTGCCGCACGTCGCGTATCCGGAGGCGATCGGCGCGTTCATCGTCTGCGCGTTGCTGCTGACGGCGGTCGGCCTGACGGGCTGGTTCGACACGCTGATGAAGAAGATTCCGGCAGGCATCGCGTCGGCGCTGCTGGCGGGCATTCTCTTCGAGATCGGCATCGCGATCTTCCACGCGGCGCAGGTCCAGACCGCGCTCGTGCTCGTGATGTTCTTCACGTACCTCTTCATCAAGCGCGTGGCGCCGCGCTACGCGATCGTGACGACGTTGATCGTGGGCACGGCGTTCTCCGGTGCGCTGGGTCTTCTCGACTTCAGCCAGTTTCATGTCGCGCTTGCACACCCGGTGCTCACGATGCCGGCGTTTTCGGTTTCCGCGATCGTCAGCATCGGCATTCCACTCTTCGTGGTCGCGATGGCATCGCAGAACGTGCCGGGCATCGCCGTGCTGCGCGCGGACGGTTATACGACGCCCTCGTCGCCGCTCATCGCGACGACGGGCATCGCATCGCTGATCCTCGCGCCGTTCGGCTCGCACGGCATCAATCTTGCGGCGATCACGGCAGCGATCTGCACGGGTCCCGAAGCGCACGAAAACCACGCGAAGCGCTACACGGCGGCCGTGTGGTGCGGCACGTTCTACCTGATCGCCGGCATTTTCGGCGCGACGATCGCGGCACTTTTTGCCGCATTGCCGGAGGCATTGATCGTTTCGGTGGCGGCGCTCGCGCTGTTCGGCTCGATCATGAGCGGTCTCGCCAACGCGATGCAGGATGTGAAGCAGCGTGAAGCGGCGCTCGTCACCTTCATGGTGACGGCCTCGGGCCTGACGCTGCTGTCGATCGGCTCCGCGTTCTGGGGGCTGGTGGCGGGCGTGCTGACGCAACTCGTGCTGAACGCGCGCCGTGCATAGCGTCACTGCATGGCGCCGGATGGCGGAATCGGGGCCTTGTAAAAACCGTATTACCCGATCCGCCATAGAATAGCGTTATTAGGCGGCGCTTCGCGGTAAGCTTCATATTCCATCGCATGAACGCCGCATGATGACCGCTGCCGCAGCGGCAGGGCGGCAGTCCCATCTTTCACTGGACCACGGCGCGTGCGCGCCCGGAAGGCTCGACATGACAACCGCACTCGATCAACTCAAGCAGTACACCACCGTCGTCGCAGATACGGGCGACTTCCAGCAACTCGCGCAGTACAAGCCGCAGGACGCGACGACCAACCCGTCGCTGATCCTGAAGGCCGTGCAGAAGGACGACTATCGTCCGCTGCTCGAAAAAACCGTCCGCGATCACGCGTCGAAACCGGTGGCCGCCATCATCGACCAGTTGCTGATCGCCTTCGGCACCGAGATTCTCAAGATCATTCCGGGCCGCGTCTCGACCGAAGTCGACGCGCGCCTGTCGTTCGACACCAAGGCGTCGATCGACAAGGCCCACGAACTCATCGGTTTCTACAAGGCCGCCGGCATCGGGCGCGAGCGCGTGCTGATCAAGCTCGCGTCGACATGGGAAGGCATCCGCGCCGCCGAGGTGCTGCAAAAGGACGGCATCAAGTGCAACATGACGCTGCTGTTCTCGCTCGCCCAGGCGGCCGCGTGCGCTGAAGCGGGCGCACAGCTGATCTCGCCGTTCGTCGGACGGATCTACGACTGGTACAAGAAGAACGCCGGCAGCAACTGGGACGAAGCGCGCGACGGCGGCGCGAACGACCCCGGCGTGCAGTCGGTGCGGCGCATTTACGCGTACTACAAGAAGTTCGGTTACAAGACCGAAGTGATGGGCGCGAGCTTCCGCACGACCGCGCAGATCACCGAGCTGGCCGGCTGCGACCTGCTGACCATCAGCCCGGACCTGCTGCAAAAACTGCACGACAGCAACGACAAGGTCGAGCGCAAGCTGTCGGCGGAAACGGGCAAGAACGAGAACATCGCGCGCGTGCCGGTCGACGAGTCTTCGTTCCGCTTCCTGCTGAACGAAGAAGCGATGGCCACGGAAAAGCTTTCGGAAGGCATCCGGACGTTTGCCGCCGACGCGGTCAAGCTCGAAAAGCTCATCGAAAGTCTGCGCTAGGGTCAACAACGTCCGGCCGCACCGGGAATACCGGACGGACGACGGACAAACGCGTACTCGCCCGACGAACCGCTTCACCCTGCGCGTGACCCGCTTGCGGTCACGCGCACGGCCCTCTACTTGAACGCACCTCTGCGTCCACCGCCTCACACACTGTCACAAACGCACGCGAGGCAGCGTCTACAATCTGCTGAACGGTCGCTTTCTGGCGCGTTCCCGCATCACGGAACGCCCTGAAGGCACTGCCTGCGCGGACACCCGCGACACACTCAAGGAAGGAGACGACGATGCAAGTTCAGCCTTATGTGTTCTTCAACGGTCGCTGTGAAGAGGCGATGAAGTTTTACGGCGAGAAACTCGGCGCCGAAGTGCTGTTCCAGATGCGCTTCAAGGACGCACCGCCGGCCGCCGGCCAGGCCATGCCGCCGGGCAACGAAGAAAAGATCATGCACACGACGTTCAGGATCGGCTCGACCGAACTGATGGGCTCCGACGGCGACTGCAACAGCGCATCGCCGCGGGCCGCCGGATTCAGTCTTTCGCTCACCGCCGACGACGTTCCGTCGGCCGAAAAATACTTCAACGCGCTGGCCGAGGGTGGCAGCGTGACGATGCCGTGGCAGGCGACGTTCTGGTCGAACGGCTTCGGCATGGTCGTCGACAAATTCGGCGTTCCGTGGATGGTGACCGTTCCCCACCAGGGCGGTTGAACCCTCCGCTTCCGGC
>CALFSF010000116.1 GCA_937917025.1 uncultured Paraburkholderia sp. | reverse complement strand
ACTACCGGCTCTATGTCGAGCACGTATTGCAGGCGGATCAGGGCGCGGATCTGGATTTTCTTGTCGGATCGAGCGGCGCGCCCGTGCCGCGCGACTCGCATTGACGCGTCACTCACGTGCGCTGAAAAGGAACATGCAAATGCCAGCGATAGACATGGAGCCGCCTGGCGGAATCTGGCCCGTGCTGTACGCCTGCTTCGACGAGTCCAATCGTCCCGATCGGAATGCAATGCACATCCAGGTCGATGCGACGATCAACGCCGGCGCACCTGGCATCGTGATCCTTGGACTCGCCACCGAAGTGCATCGCATGTCGCTTGCAGAAAAACACCAGATCATCGACTGGGCCAGCGAAGACATCGGCGGCCGCGTACCGCTCGCCGTCACGATTACCGGAGACACGGTCGAAGCGCAGGTCGCGCTTGCCGCTTATGCCACGACGCGCGGCGCATCATGGCTGATCCTGCAACCCCCCTCCATTCGCACCGAATCCGAAGCGTTCTATTTCGATTTCTTCGCCAACGTGATGCAGCGCGTGGATGCGCCTGCCGGAATACAGAACGCACCGGAATATCTCGGCGTCGGGCTGTCGGCCGAATCGATCGTCGAACTCGCCCGGCTGCGCGAGAACTTTCGCTGGCTCAAAGGCGAAGGACCCGCCGTCACGATCAGGAACACCATCGATCAGCAGCGCGCACTCGGAAAACCGCTCCCCGTCTTTAACGGGCGCGGCGGTCAGGAACTCATCGACAATCTGCGGGCGGGCTGCGCCGGCCTGATCGTGGCGCCGGATACATTCGACAGACAGGTCGCCATTCAACGCGCTTTTGCTGCGGGAGAAGAAGCGCGTGCAGAGACGCTCCATGCAGACATATTGCCCACGATCGTATTCGTGATGCAGTCGCTCGACGCACTCACCTGCTACGGCAAGCGGATCGCGGCATGGCGCATGGGATTTGATGTGCTGCACGACCGGGGCATCGCGCCGACGGCATTCGGACTCGAATGCGCGCGACGCTTCGCCCGGCAACTGGGGGCTTACGCCTGAACCGTCAACTGTTCAGGCGCATTGCCTTACCGTCAGAAGTTGAAGTTGTCGATATTGCTCGAGTCGAACGTCGTCGGCGGTCCCAGGATGATTTCGCCCTTCGGGCCGATCGTGCGCTTGCCGAGCTTGCCCGCTTCGAACGATTCGCCTTCCTTGCCGGTAATCGTTCCCGACGCGAGGTTCGCAGCAGCATAGGCGGCGAGATAACCGAGTTGACCCGGATCCCACAGCTGGAACGCCTTCACGGTGCCGTTCTTGACGAACGCGCGCATCTGGTTCGGTGTACCGAGCCCCGTCACCGCGACCTTGCCCTTGCTAGAGGACGTCGAGATGTAACGTGCGGCGGCCGCAATGCCGACCGACGTCGGCGCGACGATCGCCTTCAGGTTTGGATACGCCTGCAGGAGACCTTGCGTCTCGACGAACGATTTCTGGTCGTCATCGTTGCCGTACGCGATTTTCACCAGCTTGAGCTTCGCATACTCCGGTTTTTTCAGCTCCTCCTGCATCCACTTGATCCAGGTGTTCTGGTTGGTCGCGTTCGGCGTCGCCGACAGGATCGCGAATTCACCCTCGCCATTCATCAGCTTCGACACGAGCTGAATCTGACCGCGCCCGATACTTTCCGCGTTAGCCTGGTTGACGAAAAGCTGACGTCCATCAGGCGCCGTGTCGGAGTCGAACGTCACGACCTTGATGCCCTGCGACATGGCCTTCTTCAGATACGGCACAACCGCGTTCGCATCGTTCGCGGCGATGACGATCGCGTCCTGCCTCTGCGTGATCAACGTATTGATGTACTGCACCTGCGACGAGGCACCCGCGTCCGAAGGACCGACCACCTTGCCGATGCCGTGAAATTCCTTGATGCCGGCCATGCCGCCATCGTCGGCGATGACTTCGTACGGGTTGTTGATCTGCTTGGGCAGAAAGGCGATCTTCAGCCCGCTTTTGAGCTCGGCCGCGCCCGCCGCACAGCTCAGGCCTAGCAGTGCTGCACACAGCGCTGCCGCGCCCGCGCAACGAAGGGGTCTTCTCATGGCATGTCTCCTGGTTATAGTGTCGGGTTTTTTATACCCGGGGTTGTTAATCGTCCTGACGTCCAGCCTCTGCTGTGTCATCCAGCTATTGCCAGATCAACCCGATCGGGCAATAAAGCGCCGGTCGCGCATCGCGCGCCAGCGTGCAACCAGATTCGGAATCAGCACCGATGCGAGCAACAGCACACCTGTCACGATAGTCAGCGTTTCGCTGGACACGTCGTCGAGCGTCAACGCATTCTTCAGCACGCCGACAATCAGCAGCGATAGCAGCACGCCGTACATCGAGCCGCGTCCGCCAAAAATGCTCACACCGCCAAACAGCACCGCCGCGATCACCGACAGTTCGAAACCTTCGCCGTTATCGCCGCGTGCGCTCGTAAAGCGCAGCGTGTACACAATGCCCGCAAGCGCGCTAAGCACACCCGATGTCACGAACAGACGCAGGCGAATCCTCGCCACATCGATGCCGGAAAACGAAGCCGCCGTGGAGTTTGCGCCGATTGCGTAAAGACTGCGTCCAAAGGCCGTTGCCTGCAGCAACACGGTGAAGACCACGGCGCAGACGATCACGATGATAAAGGGCAGCGGAATAAAGCTCGACCACAGCGTGTCCATGCCGAACGCCGTATACCCGGCCGGAAAATCGGCTACCGCCTGGTCGCCGAGCAGCACATACGCGAGGCCGCGAAACAGCGCGAGCGTGCCGATCGTCACCGCAAGCGAAGGCAGGTTCAGCTTCACGATCACGAGACCATTGAGCAGACCGGCGAGCGCGCCAAACACGAGTACCAGCACGATGACGACCGGCATCGGCAGTCCCATGTGCCAGAGCACGCCCATCAGCGCGCTCGATGCGCCAAGCACAGAGGCCACGGAAAGATCGATTTCCGCCGCCACGATGATGAGCGTCATCGGCAGCGCCATTAGCGCGATTTCAGTGAGATCGGCGAGCACGTTGCCCAGATTTCCTGCGCTCAGGAATACCGGCGACAGCACGCGCCCAAGAATCAAGGCCAGAATCAATACAACGACAAGCAGCGCTTCCCATTGCAGCGGCGTTTCGCGCCGGCGGGTCAGCAAGGCAGAATCGGGTTTAGCCATGATCGCGTTTCCTCATCATGCGTTTGGCGACGGAGCGTGCGAGCAGCGTATCCGCTGCAATCGCCACGACGATCAACGCGCCTTCGATGGCCTGCTCCCAGAACGGCGACACGTGCAGCACAACGAGCGCGATGCTGATCACACCCAGCACCAGCGCGCCAAGCGTTGCGCCAAGAATTGTTCCGACGCCGCCCGTGATCGCCACGCTGCCCACTACCGCCGCCGCCACGACCTGCAACTCGATGCCCTTGGCCGTGCTCGCATCGACGGTGCCGAACCGCGCAAGCCACAGCGCGCCGGAAAAGCCCGCGATCGCGCCGCTGATCAGAAAGCCCCTTATCACACACCGCTCGACGCTGACGCCGGCAAGCCGCGCGGCCTCCGGGTTCGAGCCGACCGCATAGTGCTCGCGACCGCCGCGAAACTGTTTCAGATAGACCGACAAGCCGATCAGCACGACAGCGGCAATCAGCGCAAGCGACGGCACGCCTAGCACCTCACCCGTCGCAAGCCGTGAGAACGATTCGGGCAGGCTGGTTGCATTGATCTGTCCGCCATGCACCCACGCGTAATCGGCGCCGCGAAAGATATAGAGCGTCGAGAGCGTTGCCACCAGCGAAGGCACACGGCCCACCGCCACGAGCAGTGCGTTGATGCCGCCCGCGACAAGACCGATCACGAGCCCTGCGGCAAGCGCGACAATCACGGGCATGTGCGGAAACGCGACGAAGAGACTGCCCACCGCATAGGCGCTCACGCCGACCGTCGACCCCACCGAGAGATCGATGTGCCGCATCAGGATCACGACGGTCATGCCTGCCGTCAGCAAGCTGACGATCGACACGTTCAGCAGGACGTCACGCAGATTCTGCAGATTGAGGAACTGCGGTTTTGCGAGTGCGGTGCCCACTACCAGCAGGATCAGCACGACAAATAGCGTCGTCTCGCGACTCTTTGCGATCGTGCCGATCAGGCTGCCGGCACCGGATATATGACGTTTCGCCTCGGTGGATTGCATGGGCGCCGCGTGCGTAGGAGTTGTCGAATGGCGCATCATGCCGCGTGCCCCAGGTTCACCGTGGACTGGCCCAGCGCCGCGCCCATGATCCGTTCCTCGTTCGCCTCGGCGCGCGGGATGTCGGCGCTGATGCGTCCTTCGTGCATCACGAGTACACGGTCGGCCATGCCGAGCACTTCAGGCAGTTCACTTGAAATCATCAGCACCGCCATGCCCTCGCGCACCAGTTCCGCTAGCGCGCCATACACCTCCGCCTTTGCGCCGACGTCGATGCCGCGTGTGGGTTCGTCGATGATCAACACCTTGGGATTCGTCGCGAGCCATTTTCCGAGCACCACTTTCTGCTGGTTGCCGCCCGAGAGCGTGCCGACCGGCGCGGACGGATCACCCGCTTTCAGATGCAGCCGCGTGCCCCACTGCGTGGCAAGCGTACGTTCGCTCTTCGTGGAAATAAGACCGTGCCTGACGAGCCGGTTGAGTACGGTCATCGACGCGTTACGCGCAATGCTCAGTTCGAGCGCGAGACCCTGCTGCCTGCGATCTTCCGGTACGAGCGCAAGGCCCGCCTGCACGGCAGCCGCAGGACGGCCTGGCTTGAGCGGCTTGCCTGCGATATGGATTTCCCCAGCGTCGAGGGGATCGATACCAAAGATCGCGCGCGCCACTTCGCTTCGCCCGGCACCGACGAGCCCGGCCAGCGCAACGATTTCTCCTGCGCGCACTTCGAACGAGACGTCCTTGAAGACGCCCGTGCGCGTCAGACCGCGCACGGACAGCCGCACTTCACCAGGTTTCACGTCTGCCTTCGGATAGAAGCTTTCCAGATCCCGACCCACCATCTTCGCGACGATCGAAGCGGTGTCCAGTTCCGAAGTTGGCGCATCGAACACCTTCGCGCCGTCGCGCATGATCGTCACACGCTGCGTCAATGCGAAAACTTCATCCAGCCGATGGGTGATGAAAAGAATCGCGACGTCGCGTTCACGCAGACGCCGCACGATCGTAAAGAGCCGTTCGACTTCCGGCAACGACAACGCCGCCGTGGGTTCATCCATGATCAGCACGTTGGCGTTCAACGACAGCGCCTTGGCAATTTCAATGACCTGCTGATCGGCAATCGACAATCCGCGCACCAGTTGATCGGCGCGCAGGTCCACACCCAGCGACGCGAGCAGATCGCGCACTTCGCGATGCATCGCGTCGTATTGAATGCGACCGACGCGGTCGACCGGCTGGCGGCCCATGAAAATATTCTCGGCGATCGAAAGATCGAAGAACAGCGTCGGTTCCTGATAGATCACCGCGAGGCCCGCATCGCGTGCTTCGGCGGGTGTCGCGAACTGACGCGGAACACCCTCCACCAGCAGTTCGCCTGAATCCGGTCGATGGACACCAGCCAGAATCTTGACGAGCGTCGACTTGCCCGCGCCGTTTTCGCCGAGCAGCGCGTGCACTTCGCCAGGCCAGAGCGCGAGCCCGGCATCGGAAAGCGCCCGCACACGGCCGAATGATTTGGTCGCATGCTTCAATTCAAGCCGCGGTACGCCGGAAGGTTGTTGCTGCACTGCGTGTCTCCTCCATCTGGCGACGCTGGTTTAGCGTCGCGATAATTCCGTTCAGGCAATCGCGCTAGATGCGGTAGACGCGTTCAGCGTTACGCCTGAAAAGCGCATCTTTCTC
>CALFSF010000115.1 GCA_937917025.1 uncultured Paraburkholderia sp. | reverse complement strand
TGCCGATCCTCGTCGAACGGGACCTGATTCTGTACGAATCGAACATCATCAACGAATATATCGACGAGCGCTTCCCGCACCCGCAGCTGATGCCGGCTGATCCGGTTCAACGCGCGCGCGCGCGCCTGTTCCTGCTCAACTTCGAGAAGGAGCTGTTCGTGCATGTGGGCACGCTGGAAAACGAAAAGGGCAAGGCTGCCGAGAAAAATCACGAAAAGGCGCGTATCGCGATTCGTGACCGTCTGACGCAACTCGCACCGATCTTCCTGAAGAACAAGTACATGCTCGGCGAAGAGTTCTCGATGCTCGACGTGGCGATCGCGCCGCTGTTGTGGCGTCTGGATCACTACGGCATCGAACTGTCGAAGAACGCAGCACCGCTGATGAAGTACGCCGAACGCATTTTCAGCCGTCCGGCCTATATCGAAGCGCTGACGCCTTCGGAAAAGGTGATGCGTCGTTGAGTCTGGTTCAGGGATGAAAGCGCCGCGCTGTCGTGCTGATCGTGGCTGATCGCACGGCGTCTTTCGTCCGGTACGAGGAATGTTGATGCAAGAGATTTCCACGAAGCCTTACCTGCTGCGCGCGCTGTACGAGTGGTGCACGGATAACGGCTACACGCCGCACATCGCGGTACGGGTCGATAACCAGACACGCGTGCCGCGCCAGTTCGTGCGCGACAACGAAATCGTGCTGAACATCAGCTTCGAGGCAACGAGCCAGTTGCAGATGGGCAATGAACTCGTCGAGTTCAACGCGCGGTTTTCGGGGAAGTCGCACCGGATCGAAGTGCCGGTCGCGAACGTGCTTGCGATCTATGCGCGCGAGAACGGGCAGGGCATGGCGTTCCCGGTCGATTCCCCGGGTGGCGAAGCGGCGGATTCCAGCGAAGAGGATGACGTGGGCGCGGCTGTCGGTGCGCCGGTGACGATCGGCGGCAGCACACCCACGGCGGTTCCGGCCGGTTCGCACGATGTCGCGACGGCGCAAAAGCCCGACGACGCCGGCGATGCCCCGAAACCCGACGACGATGGATCAAAAGGTGGCGGGCGAGGTCACCTCAAGGTCGTGAAATGAAGTAAAATCGCGGTCCGATGCCCCCTTAGCTCATTTGGTAGAGCACTTGACTTGTAATCATGAGGTGGTCTGTTCGAATCAGACAGGGGGCACCAGCTGATTCAATCAAAAAGCCCAGTCGTTGCGACTGGGCTTTTTGCATTCCGGGGTTCGGGTGGCTCGCGATGGGAACCGGGGTGCTTTCGATGGGCGGCCTTTGTGTTGCAGCGAACTCGTCCGCCTATGCCTGATATCGTCCGGCTTTTGCTATAAATTAGCCACGATCATGCACGCCACCCGAAACACGTCCGCGACGACGCCCGCGAAACCCGTCGCGGGCGGAAATACAGGAAGACGTGCGTCCAGGTGAGCGGTACTATCGCGCCAAAGCTG
>CALFSF010000114.1 GCA_937917025.1 uncultured Paraburkholderia sp. | reverse complement strand
TGAGACGGTGGAAACGACGCTTCGTTCGGACTACGAACGCTGCCCGTCGTTGTCGATGTACTGCACGAACGTATCGGCTACGCCATACCACCTCCAGCATGACCCGGCCGCCGCCGCACTGCCGGCGGCGAGAACCAGCGTGGCCCCGCAGATACCCTGACTGATCAAACGCATGCATGTCTCCTCTTTTATGTCCGCCTGCTGCGGATCTGATTGCATAGTTTCCTGATGTCCGGCGACCCTGCGGATCGTGCGGCCGGCATGGCATGTCCGGTTCAAGAGCGACCTGCCATGTCGAAAATAGAATGGACGTGCTAATTTCACGTCAACGGTATCGATTACACCAATGCATTATTTTCATCAGAAGATTGCAGACGCTGCATGCCATCCGGCGCGCGGAATGCGGGCTTTGGAACGCCAGAAAAGACGCACCCGGCCTGTACGGAAAACCCAGGGTTTGCGATGAGTTGCGCGATGCGCACGGTTTGAGCGCCATACCAGGCGAAACCCGGTGGCGCGGTATGGCCGCTGCGGCCTCGTCAGGATCGCCAGGCTTTTCCGGTCGTCCTGTCCGCCAGGCATTGTTGGGTCAGACTGAATAGTGAATCTGGAATGATCGCCTTGATCGAAGTCATGCCGTCATCCATATTTGTTACCGGGACGAGGCCCGGATATCGACGCGCAAGCGCACGTCTCTATCGCTGTGCGCTGCCGCGAGTTTCGATGTCCGCAAGCCATGCAACCGCTTTCGTCCAATCACGCACATCACTGGAAAACATGCCATGAAACTCACGGGAAACACCATTCTCATTACCGGCGGTGGCGCCGGCATCGGTCGCGGCCTCGCGGAAGCGCTGCACAAACTGGGTAACCAGGTGATCATCGCCGGCCGCCGCAAGTCGGCGCTCGACGAAACCACGGCCGCCCATCCCGGCATGAAGTCGATCGAGCTCGACATCACGAATCCGGAAAACGTGACGGCCGTCGCGCGCGAGCTGATCGGGACGTATCCCGCGCTCAACGTGCTGATCAACAACGCGGGCATCATGCATATCGACGATCTCAGCGCACCCGTCGACGATGCGATGATGGTCGACACGCTCACGACGAACCTGATGGGCCCGATCCGGATGACAGGCGCGCTCGTCGAGCATCTGCAAAAGCAGAACGACGCGGTGATCGTCAACGTCTCGTCGGTGCTCGGCTTCGTGCCGCTGGCCATTGCCGGCGTCTATTCGTCGACGAAGGCCGCGATCCACTCCTATACGCAGTCGCTGCGTTACAAGCTGAAGGATTCGTCGGTACGTGTCGTCGAAATCGCACCACCGTGGGTGCAAACCGACCTGCTGAACAGCCGGAACGAACCGCGCGCGATGCCGCTCGCCCCGTTCATCGAACAGACGATCGAAGCGCTCGGCACGGACGCGGACGAAGCGCTTGTCGAGATCGCCCGTCCGTTGCGCAACAACCCGGGTCCGAACGAAGGCGCGTTCGTCACGCAGTTCAACGACGCGTTCGCGGAGGGTTAAGCGGGCTGATCCGGCATGCCGAAGCGCATCGCGTGTGGGCGCAGGCGCACGGATGCGCCTGCACGCGCGGCGTCATTTCTGTTCTGACACCTGCACCAGCGCGTCGATCGCGATTCCGTAGCCCTTCACTCCCAGGCCGACGACAATGCCGCGCGCCGCGGGAGAAATAAAGGAGTGGTGGCGAAACGATTCACGGGCATGCACGTTCGAGATGTGCAACTCGATCAGCGTCACGTTGGCGCCCTTGATCGCATCGTGCAACGCGACCGACGTATGCGTGAACGCACCCGGATTCATCACGACGCCGAGCATGGTGCCCGCGGCGATTTCTCGTCCGGCTTCGTGGATCCAGTCGATCAGAACGCCCTCATGATTCGATTGACGGCATTCCACTTCCACGCCTAGCCGTTCGCCGGCCTCCTTGCACAGTTGCTCGACGGTCGCGAGCGTGTCGTGGCCGTATTGCGCGGGTTCGCGCTGACCGAGCAGATTGAGGTTGGGTCCATTGAGTACGAGCACTTTTTTCATCACGTCACCTTGATGGCTTACTGCTTGATCCGGGAAACCGCGCGTAACGCTTCGGGCGTTGCCGTACCGAAGCCGAAGAACTCCAGGTAGGCCGGAATCATCTCATACAGCATGTCGGTGCCGACCTGCACGGGGCAGCCCTTGTCTTTCGCCGCCCGCAACAACGGCGTGTACTCGGCTTTCATCACGACTTCGCCGACGAAAGTGGTGGGCGCGATGCGCTCGACGTCGAACGGGATCGGATCACCGTCTTTCATGCCGAGCGGCGTCGCATTCACGATCAGATCGAAGCCGGCCGGGTCTTTCGATCCGGTGGTCACGCGAAGCGCCGGATAATGCTCCCGCAGCCGGGCGGCGAGCGCTTCCACCGACGGCGTCGCCGTATCGAACAACGCCATTTCCGCCACGCCCGCGCCGGCGAGCGATGCCGCGATCGCCGAACCCACCCCGCCGCTGCCCAGCACCAGCACGCGCGCGCCCTTCAGTTCACGGCCCTTTCGCTGCACGCCGCGCACGAAGCCGGCGCCGTCGAACTGATCGCCCAGCAACGTGCCGTCTTCACGCTTGAGGATCGCGTTGCACGCGCCCGCGATGCGGGCCGTGGGCGTCATCTCGTCGACGAGTGCGGCCGTCGTCACCTTATGCGGCATGGTGACGAGCGCGCCGCGAATGTTGGTCATGCGGAACAGCAGAGGCAGCAATGCCTTGTAGTCTTCCGGCAGCACACCCATCGGCACCACGACTGCATCGATACCGTTCTCGTCGAACCACGGGTTGTAAATCAATGGCGCCTTGAAACCTTCGGTTGGATAGCCGAGATGGGCAATAAGGGTAGTCTTTCCGCTGATCATTGCTGTGCTCCTTCAGGTATGCGGGTTCAGGCATCGATCCCGACACGCCGCACATCGCCGGCAATGCAGATGTACGAAAGCGCCGATCGACGCCGCTACGCCAACATAACCCAGCGCGTGGAAAAACGAGCCGTTTTTTTCACGATCAGGCCGGTCACGAGCGGCGTGATGATCCCGGCCAGGTTGGCGCGGAAGTTAAAGATACCGCCGGTGCGCCCCATCGGGTTCCCGGGCGCCACGTCGAAGATCAGCGTCCAGCCGGGACCCACCATTCCCTCGCCGAAGAACGCGAACGACAGAATCGCGATCGCCACGACGTCGCTCTTCACGAAGTTGGCGCCAACGATAGTCGACGGGGGCAGAAGGCCGAAGATGATCGGGAGGCGGGCCGCGCGTGCCTCGTACGCCGACGCCGAAACCGCTTGCGCCCCAAATATTGCGAAATTTTTCCCGAATTCTTCCGATATGCCTACAGTGTCGTCTCTTGATTTTTGACCAC
>CALFSF010000113.1 GCA_937917025.1 uncultured Paraburkholderia sp. | reverse complement strand
CGATCAGCAACGCCGCCGCGCAGACCGTCCACGGCGCGAGCCACAACGGCCGCTTGCCGACGAACGCATTCGCGATGCGGTCCGCGCCGCCCGTGCCGATCATGCTGCCGCCGAGCACCGCGCCCAGCCCGACCACCGGGCCGGTGCGCGCCAGCGCGCCGCCGAAGCCCTTCGTGAAGCTGTCGATCGCGTGCTCCGGCGTGACGCCCGCCGCGAGCCCAAGCCCGAGCGCGGTCAACGTCAGCGCAATGAACGGACTCAGCCTGTATCGCGCGATCAAAACGATCAGCGCGACAATAGCGATCGCGGCCATCGCGATCGTTACGAATTCTCCCCGCATGGTGTCCCCTCTTACTGATTCAGTGTTTGAACATGTCGTAGTTATCGAAAACGTCCGGCGCGTCTCAGGCGCAGCCTGTATGCCACGCGCCGAGCAGCGCTTCGTCAGGGTTCTGCAGATCGGCGATCGTGATGAGTTCGCCTGCCTTCACATCGCGTGCGAGCGTTGCGTGAGCTGCGAGATACAGCGGCGCGACATCGGCTGGCGCGGTCTTGCGATCGAGCAGGACGGCCTGAACGCCGGTGACGTCGTGATGATGGCCGCCCATTTGCAGCGCCGTGCCGGCGGCGATGTCCACGTTCGCGCGGCCTGCCAGCACGACGCATTGCGTGGGCTTCGCCGCGCCCGACGCGCGGCCGTGCAGCACTGCGTCGAACAGCGTGATCGGCGTCTCGACGCCCATGAAGTGATACGGCAGATACATGCACGCGTAGCGGCCGTTGCGGCTCACGACGTGGCCCTTTTGCGCGAGCAGTTCCCATGTCGGCGCGTCGAAGGTGCGCACGACGACGAACACGCCGCCCGCGAAGCTCGCCTCATCGGGACGGCGCAGCATGTTGAACACGTCGATGACGCCCGAACGCGACAGCACGCCGCCGTCTTCGCGCAGCGCGTAGATGTCGGCGAGTTCGGTCGTGCGCGCAACCGGGTAGTGCAGCAGCTCGACATCGGAAACGAGGTTCGTGTTCGTCGCGACCACGCTCATCTCGCAGTAGTCCGCCGTGGCCGAAGTCTTGCGGCCGCGCAGCGCTTCGCGACGCGCCGCGAGCGTCGCGGGAATGTCGTCGCCGAGCGACATGAGGCCGGCGAGTTCGGGCGCGGGGAAGGTCTGGTCGAGCTGCGTGACGTTGCCGGTCGCGGCATCGAACACGAGATCGTATTCGCTCGACTTGCCGGCCGCGACGATGTCGAGACCGAGCACGCGCGCCCACGTCACCCAGCCGACCAGGTTCGACGGCTGGTCGCCGTCCGCCGTCGTATACACGACGCCCTGGCGCCCTGCGAGCCGCGCGAGCGCGACGCCTGCGACCGAGTCGACTTCCTTGCTGACCATCGCGACATGGCGCTTCGCCTCGAGCGCCGCCACCGCGACGCGATAGCCGACAGAAGGATTGCCGGTCGCTTCCACGAGGATGTCGTACTCCGCCGACGCGAGCAGCGCGACATCGGCGACGAGCGCGATCTGGCCCGGCGCGAGCGACCCCACGCTCGCGGCGTCGGCGCATTCGACGAGCGAAGCTTCATCGAAACCCAGCTCGACGCACATCGCCCGCAGGCCCGCGACGTCGAGATCGCACAGCGCCGCCGGCACGAGCCGATCGATCAGGCGGGTCTGCGCGAGCAGCGTGCGGGCGAAACCGCCCTTGGCGCCGGTCAGCGCATAGCGCACTGACTGGGCTGCCTGCGTCGGCGAAGGCGGCGAAAACAGAAGTTCGAAGTTCATCTTGGGATCCGCGAAAAAAGCGTTGCCGGCGGAATTTCAGCCGGCTAACGGGTAAAGGTCGCAGACACCGCTCTGCGCCGAATAAAACAAACGGTAACGTGCTTTATCACGACAGTCAATTTTTTTAACACGGATTAACACAGAGTGTTCATCCAGCCGTACAATCCCAGCCGGAGGAGCCACCATGCAGACAAGCAACCGCCGTCCCGTTCTGGGATGCATCGCCGACGACTTCACCGGCGCCACCGACCTCGCCAGCACCCTCGTGCGCGGCGGCATGCGCACCATTCAGACCATCGGCGTGCCAGCATCCGCCATGCTCGAGAACGTCGACGCGCTCGTCGTCGCGCTCAAGTCACGCACCATCGATGCGCGGGATGCCATCGCCCAGT
Organism: uncultured Paraburkholderia sp.; assembly: GCA_937917025.1. Lineage (GTDB taxonomy): Bacteria > Pseudomonadota > Gammaproteobacteria > Burkholderiales > Burkholderiaceae > Paraburkholderia. Next base: position 2,307 of record CALFSF010000113.1, on the reverse strand, counting down.
CGCTCGCCGCGCTCGACTGGTTGCGCGGCCAGGGCTGCCGCCAGTTTTTCTTCAAGTACTGCTCGACCTTCGACTCGACCGATGCGGGCAATATCGGCCCCGTTGCCGAGGCGCTGCTCGATGCGCTTGCCCATGGCGGCGAAGGTGACTTCGCCGTCGCTTGCCCGGCCTTTCCGGAGAACGGGCGTACTGTGTATCGTGGACATCTGTTCGTCGGCGATGCGCTGCTCAATGAATCCGGCATGGAGAACCATCCGCTGACGCCGATGCGCGATCCCAACCTCGTGCGGGTGCTGCAGCGGCAGTCGAAATCGAAAGTCGGCCTGATCGCGAGTGCGACGGTCGCGGCGGGCGCCGCCGCGGTGCGCGACGCGATCGCGAAACTGCGCGCGGCCGGCGTGCGCCTCGCCATCGCGGACGCGCTCACTGACGCCGACCTGCGCATACTGGGCGAAGCCTGCGCCGACCTGCCGCTCGTCACTGGCGGCTCGGGCGTCGCCATCGGCCTGCCGGAGAACTTCCGTCGCGCGGGGCTGATCGAGCCGAACGACAAGGCCGCCGATCTGCCGGCCGTCACCGGCGCGGCGCTCGTGCTGGCAGGCAGCGCGTCAAAGGCAACCAACGCCCAGGTTGCCGAATGGATCGCGACGCGCCCCGCGTATCGCGTCGATCCGCGCGCGCTCGCGCGTGGCGAAGCCGTGGTAGAAGCAGCGCTCGCTTTCATCGATACGCACGCGATGCAGCCGGTGCTGATCTACGCGACCGCCGCACCCGCGGAAGTGAGCGAGATTCAGCGCGAGCTCGGCGTCACGGCGGCGGGCAAGCTCGTGGAGGATGCACTCGCCGCCATTGCCCGCGAGGCGAAGGCGCGCGGCGTGCGCAAGTTCGTGGTGGCCGGAGGCGAGACCTCGGGCGCGGTGGTGCAGGCGCTCGGCGTCGACATGCTGCAGATCGGGCCGCCGATCGATCCGGGCGTGCCCATGACCGTCGCGCTGGGCGAGACGCCGCTGGCGCTCGCGCTCAAGTCGGGCAACTTCGGCGCACCCGATTTCTTCGCGAAGGCGCTGCGCTACGCCGAGGGAGAACGTTCGTGATCAGCGATGCGAAGTTGCGCGAGGAAATCTGCACGGTCGGCGCGAGCCTCCATGCGCGCGGCTATACGGTGGGCAGCGCGGGCAACATCAGCGCGCGCTGCGACGATGGCTGGCTCATCACGCCGACCGACGCCTGCCTCGGCCGGCTCGATCCGGCGGATATTGCGAAGGTCGATGTGCAAGGCCGGCACGTGTCCGGCGCACAGCCGTCGAAGACGCTGGAGCTGCATCGCCGTATCTACGAAGGCAATGCCGGCACGCGCGGCATCGTGCATACGCACTCCACCTCGCTCGTCGCGCTGACGCTCGCGGGCGTGTGGAGCGATGAGGACGTGCTGCCGCCCATCACGCCGTACTACGTGATGAAGGTCGGGCATGTGCCGCTCGTGCGATACCGGCCTCCGGGCGATCCGCAAGCGGCCGCCGAAATCGCGGAGCGCGCGGCGTCGGTGCGGGCCGTGCTGCTGGAACGGCTGGGGCCGGTCGTGTGGGAACGCAGCGTCTCGCACGCTTCTTACGCGCTCGAGGAACTCGAGGAAACCGCGCGTCTGTGGCTCATGACGACGCCGCGTCCCGCGCCACTCGATCAGTCCGATATTGACGTGTTGTGCAGCACTTTCAACGTGCGCTGGTAGTGGCGTCACACACCGCGATCGGCCTGCGGACGAGAGCATTTGAAAGGAACTGCAATTCCACAACGGGGCAATTGATCAGCGCCGGACTCGGGAAGGCAGCAACGGCGTCTGCTACGTTCTCCGCGAGCCCAACGAGTTCGACCGGAATCTGCTAAAAAGACTCTTACAGCACACACCGTCCTCGCTGGCCATTACGATTGCCGACCGTGACGAAGCCGGTGCGGGAGCGCTGACGGAGTTACGCGCGCGCGGCATCAATCTTGCTGCGGATGCGGTTGCCCGGCCAGCCGATCACGTGTTGAGCTTTTTGCGCATACTACGTACACGTGGCGCGCACGCGCCAAAGACGGAGCGCACTTCTGATGCCAGAGCGCATCAATCTGGGTGACTAACAATGGAGAAAACATGTCAACTACGAACATGGAAGGCTCTACGGGAGCATCGAGTGCGGCTGTATCCACGAACAGGTTGTCGGGACGGGCGCTAACGCCAGCATACAAACTGGTCCAGGAACTGCTGGCGCAGGCGGATGTGGAAATCGGCGGCGAGCGGCCCTGGGACATCCGGCTGCTGGCCGA
>CALFSF010000112.1 GCA_937917025.1 uncultured Paraburkholderia sp. | reverse complement strand
CGTGATCCTGATACAGCTGCTGGCGTCCGGACAGCGTGCGCCAGGGAATCAGCTCGTGCACGTTCGTGTAGCCCGCGCTATAGGACACATGTTCGGACTCGATGCCGCTCCACGTCGGCGACGAGATGATCTTGCGCGGCTGCGCCTGAATATCCCGGAAGCGGATTTTTTCATCTTCGCGGGCGCGCGCGAGATGCGTGTGATCGATACCCGTGAGCACCGACAGCGCCTGCCACGCTTTGGTCGCGACCGCACCGTTGGTCTCCGGGGCCAGCGACAGAATCACCTCGGCTGCGTTGATCGCCGAAAGAATCTGCGGTCGCCCGTGCGAAACGCCTGCTTCCGCGACTGGATAGTTCAGCGCGCGAAGCTGTTCGATTTCCTCGCCGGTTTGCCACGTAATGCCTTTGCCGCCGTTGCCGAGCGAGTCGAGCAGCGGCCCGAGCGAGGTGAACTTGCGCCACGTATCCGGATAGTCCCGCTCGACGACCGCGATGGTTCCCATCGTTTTTCCCGGAACCGGATCGCACTCGCCGTGACCCCAGTCGGCGATGCCGTCGGTTTGCGCGATTTCGCCGCCGCTGTCGTGCTGGAGCGGCGACATCACGACGTCGCGTTCCACGCCAAGATGGCCTTCTGCCAGGTCGGAGAACGTTCGCGCGATCCCCTTATAAATCTCCCAGTCTCTTCTGGATTGCCATGCCGGATCGACGGCCGCCGACAGCGGATGGATGAACGGGTGCATGTCGGACGTATTCATGTCGTCCTTCTCGTACCAGGTGGCAGTCGGCAGCACGATGTCCGAATAGAGGCACGTGGTGGACATTCTGAAGTCGAGCGTGACGACGAGATCGAGCTTGCCCTCGGGCGCCTTCTCATGCCACTTCACCTCCTTGGGCAGCGTGCCGGCGCTGGTGCCCAGATCTTTTCCCTGCACGCCATGCTCGGCACCGAGCAGATGCTTGAGGAAGTACTCATGTCCCTTGCCGGAAGAGCCGAGCAGGTTCGAGCGCCAGACAAACAGGTTTCTCGGGAAATTTTCCGCGGCGTCGGGGTCGACGCACGACATCTCGAGCGAGCCGTCCTTGAGGCCTTTCGCGACATAAGCGGCGGCGTCCGCGCCCGCTGATGCCCGGCCGAGTTCGAGCGGATTCGCCTTGAACTGCGGCGCGGACGGCAACCAGCCCATCCGTTCGGCACGGACGTTGTAGTCGATCGGGCTGTCGGCGAATCCGCTGCCGTCGGCGAGCGGCGACAGCAGTTCTGTCACCTTCATCGTTTCGTAACGCCATTGATCGGTATGCGCGTAGAAAAACGACGTGCCGTTCATGAAGCGCGCCGGCCTGTGCCAGTCGGTCGCGAATGCCAGCGGCAGCCAGCCGGTTTGCGG
>CALFSF010000111.1 GCA_937917025.1 uncultured Paraburkholderia sp. | reverse complement strand
GATCCTGGCGCCACACCAGCGACGTGATCAGCAGGTTGATCGACGGCACCGGTTGTCGCCAGCCGAGGTCACGCTTCGCTTTCTCCAGCCACTTGGCATGCTGGTTGAACATCGAATCGATCACGTGGACGAACGCTTCATAGGTCGCGAAAATTCCATGGCGCCCGGTCAGCACGTAACCTTCGAACCAGCCCTCGAGCGTGTGCTCGCTTAGCATCTCCATCACGCGGCCGTCCACCGAGAGTTCGCCGCCGTCGGCGTCGCTTGCCATGGTTTCGGCCAGCCAGGTTTTCTGCGAGGCCTCGTAGAGGGCCGTCAGCTTGTTGCTGGCGGTTTCGTCGGGGCCGAATACGCGGAAGTTCGTCATGTTGTTGCGCATCACGTCGCGCAGAAACGTGCCGAGCACTTCAGTGGGCGACGTGTACGAGCCAGCGGGCTTTTTCACCGCCACCGCGTAGCCGCGAAACGCAGGCATGTCGAGCGTTTTGCACAGCAGTCCGCCATTCGCATGCGGATTGGCGCTGATGCGGCGCGTGCCTTCGGGAGCCAGTTCGCGCAGTTCTTCGACCAGACGTCCCGCTTCGTCGAATAGCGACTCCGGTTCATAACTGCGCAGCCAGCGCTCGACGAGCTTCAGGCTCCTGCTATTGGTGACCGGGTCGAGCACCGGCACCTGATGCGCGCGCCACGAGCCTTCCACCTTGTGGCCGTCGACTTCCTTCGGGCCGGTCCAGCCTTTCGGCGAACGCAGCACGATCATCGGCCAGCGCGGCCGCGTCGTGTCATGGGCCTCGCGTGCATGCTGCTGGATCGCGCGGATTTCGCCGATACACTGTTCCAGCGTCGCGGCCATCTGTTGATGCATGGTGTCCGGATCGTCGCCCTCGACGAAATGCGGCTTGTGGCCGTAGCCAGTGAGCAAGGCTTCGAGTTCGTCGCGGGGAATCCGCGCGAGGATCGTCGGATTGGCGATCTTGTAGCCGTTCAGATGCAGAACCGGCAGCACCGCGCCATCGCGAATCGGGTTGAGGAACTTGTTCGAGTGCCACGAGGTGGCGAGCGGACCCGTTTCCGCCTCGCCGTCGCCGATCATCACCGCGACGATCAGATCGGGGTTGTCGAACGCGGCGCCGTAGCCGTGCGACAGGCTATAGCCGAGCTCGCCGCCTTCGTGAATCGAGCCGGGCGTTTCGGGCGTGCAATGCGAGCCGATGCCGCCGGGAAACGAGAACTGCCGGAAGAACCGGCGCATGCCGGCTTCGTCCTCGCTGCGGTCAGGATAAATTTCCGAGTAATGGCCCTCGAGGTAGCAGTGGGCCAGCGTGGCCGGCGCGCCATGGCCCGGTCCGGCGATATAGATCACGTTCAGATCGAGCTTCCTGATCAACCGGTTCAGGTGCACCAGCAGGAAGCTCTGTCCAGGATCCGAGCCCCAATGGCCCAGCAGGCGGTTCTTGATGTGTTCGGGTTTGAGCGGTTCGCGCAGCAGCGGGTTGTCGCGCAGATAGATCATGCCGGCCGAGAGGTAGTTGCAGGCGCGCCAGTAGCGGTCCATCTTGCGCAACGTATCGGGATCCAATGTTTTCGGCGGGGTCGGATGGGAGGTTGCTTCGGCCATGGCGTCGCTCCTTGAAAAGGACTGTCAGGCAGGTTAGCGGATGTTGCAGCGGCTGTTCGCGGCGTGGCCGGTGAAGAAAAACCCGTCATGCCGGCCATCCTTGTCATGCGCATGACGTAACGCACGCGTATTGGTCACGTTCGTTGCGTAAGGCTTCCGGGGATCGGAGGGGAAGCGTCAGGGGTGTGACAGGAAGCACGCGTCATGGTTCGACGCGATCGTCCAAAGCCCGATCTAGCGATGCGCGCGGCGCTTTGCGGGCGCCCGAAAAGCGCCGATAGTGTCGCCGCCGATCCGATGCCTGACCGAAGCACACGCTGCGCGCAATGCTCGCGTGAGTCGGTACGAAGCCGTACCGGGCACGCAGGTAACATGCCGGCGCCGCAGGTCCATGGGCGCGAACGCCGGTGCGCCGCCAGGCAGGCACCCGTGTTGCGCTTAAACTATCCGCATCCCGCCATCCTCCCCGGAACTCATGCTCCCTCGCGAAGACCATACCGTCGAGCCGCCTGCCTCGTTCGCCGCGGCGCCAGGCGCCGGCTCATTGCAGGACCCGGTCCTGCTGCGCCGCCTGCTGCGCGCCAAAGATCGCATGGACGCCGCCTCGCAGGAGGCCTGGCCCGTCAAGCGCCTGGCCGAAGTGAGCGGTGTCTCGGAAGCGCACTTCGCGCGCTCCTTCAAGCAGGCCTTCGGCGTTCCACCGCACCGCTACCTGCTGACAAGGCGCATCGAGCAGGCCACCACGCTGCTGCGCGACACCGCGCTAAGCGTGACGGAAATTGCCTTCGCTACCGGCTGGGAGAGCCTGGGTACCTTCGGCCGCATCTTCCACGACATCACGGGCCGAAGCCCCAGCGCCATGCGCCGCGAGGCCCAGGCCAACATGCATCAGCTCGACCGCGTCCCCGTCTGCGTCCTGAAGGCCGCGCAGCGCCCCGATCTCACGATCGCAGTTTTGGAGAAGCGCCGTCGCCTCGCAGGAGATACATTCCGTCCACCAACCACGGAGGTGCAATGAACCAGGGTATCAATGTGGTGGGCGTGTATGTGGATAACCAGGACGAAGCGCTCGCGTTCTACGTCGACAAGCTCGGATTTCGTGTACACACGGACGTGCGCAACGGTCTCTACCGCTGGCTCACGGTACAACATCCGGAGCAGCCATCGTTCCAGCTCGGCCTTTTCACACCCGGTGCGCCCATTCACGACGAGGCCACGGCGCAAACCCTGCGCGCCATGGTCGCCAAGGGGGCCATGCCGCCCCTCGTCCTCTCGGTGGCCGACTGTCGCGCCAGCTATGCCCAGCTGAAAGCGCGCGGCGTGGAATTCACCCAGGAGCCGGTCGACCGCTTCGGCAGCGTCGATGCAGGCTTCCGCGATCCCGCCGGCAACGGCTGGAAGATGATCCAGGCCCCGGACAGCGCGGCGTGATAACCGGCAGCCGGGTTCGCCGGTTTTACCGGTGAATAACCGTCACCTGGAAATGGAGAGGCCTTAGTCCTTCGAGATGTCCCATTTTTCCAGGCTCGTGGCGTCGGATTTACTTCCGGCGCCATACCCGGTTCCCGTATGGAAAATGAAGCGGCACCATGTGCTGGTGGTAGCCGTGTGCCGCGTCAGCGATACGCAAAACCGGCCGTTCGGCTCGACGGTCCAGGTTCCCCGCTCATGCACCACCGTCCCTGCGTGCGCAAAACGAGACTTTCCTGGGTGATAGAAGTACTCGACGGTGCCGTCTTCGCTTGTTGTCAGTGTCCCCGTCGTATCTGCCGTGTCGGAAACATGCCGGCGAATGGTGGCATCTGACAGGAGCGCGACGACTTCATCGTGGGATAGCGGCGACGTTCCGGCAGGCACGCTGATGGACGAGGAGGCGCATCCGGCGAGCGCTGCCAGCATCGTCATAAAAAAGCCACCGGCCACGTGAGAGGAAACGTTCTTCATAGGCGCTCCCTGCAGGGAAATCGGGTCCAGCACTTCCTCATACTGCCGGCCGGATGAAGGTTCGCCGGACATTCCGATGGCGCTGCAAACCGCAGCCTTCAGGGTCGCAGCCGCGTTAAGGCCGGCGACGCACGTTCGAAATCAGCTTCGGACGAATCAAACGTCCGCTATGTTGTCTTCCGCACATGCAGAGGAAGAATTCATGAGCGCCGGTCAGTTTGATTTGCGAATCCGCGCTTCAGGTCGCCGCCACGCCCGCGTGTGCCCCAATCCGCTTTTGTTATCACCACATCCAATAGTCGAATTGTTGCGCTATCGGTCTGCCCGTATATTGGCGACATAAACATTCAAGCCAATTGCAGGAGACAGCAATGAACCGTATCGATCTGGACAACCGCGTCGTCGTCATCACGGGCGGGGCGCGCGGTATCGGCTACGCGGTGGCGCAGCGGGCGCTGCAGTCGGGCGCATCCGTCGCCCTCTGGGATGTCGATGCCGATCGTCTCGCGCGCAGCCAGCGTGAACTGGCCGAACATGGCAAGGTCACCTCCGAAGTCGTCGAACTGACGAGCGAAGCATCCGTTGCGCAGGCAACCGCCCGAACCGTCGAGCAACACGGCGCGATCCATGTGCTGATCAACTGCGCGGGCATCACGGGCGGCAACGGCAAAACGTGGGAGCTCGAGCCCGACGTATGGCGGCGTGTGATCGACGTGAACCTGATCGGCCCCTATCTGACCAGCCGCGCCATCGTTCCGCAGATGCTGAAGCAGGGGTACGGGCGCATCGTCAACATTGCATCGGTCGCGGGCAAGGAGGGCAACCCGAACGCGTCGCACTACAGCGCGTCGAAGGCCGGCCTTATCGGGCTCACGAAGTCGCTCGGCAAGGAACTTGCCACCAGCAATATTCTCGTTAACGCGGTCACGCCCGCTGCGGCAAAAACCGAAATCTTCGATTCGATGGCGCAGGAGCATATCGACTACATGCTCTCGAAGATTCCGATGAACCGCTTTTTGCTGCCCGAAGAAGCGGCATCGCTGATTCTCTGGCTGTCTTCCGAAGACTGCGCGTTCAGCACAGGCTCGGTGTTCGATCTGTCCGGCGGCCGCGCGACGTACTGATGCACGCCTGAACCCGCTGGATCCGCACACCGGAACATGCCAGTCGAGCCAGCCACGACGCTGGACGAATCAGGAGACACAATGAACACGACGTCCCCGACCGAGGCGGTCATCGGCCGAGTCATGCGGCGGCTCTTGCCGTTCCTGCTGCTGATGTACGTGCTGGCCTTTCTCGATCGCGCGAACATCGGTTTTGCGCAAAAGGCGCTGCAGCACGACACGGGACTTTCCGATGCCGCGTTTGCATTCGGTGCCGGCGTGTTCTTCGTGGGCTATGCGCTTTTTGAAGTGCCGAGCAACCTCTTGCTGCATCGCGTCGGCGCGCGCCTGTGGATGTGCCGCATCATGGTCACGTGGGGCATCGTCTCCGCGGGCATGTCGATGGTGCACACGCCGTTTGCGTTCTATACGCTGCGTTTCCTGCTTGGCGTCGCCGAGGCCGGCTTCTTTCCCGGCATCATCTATTACCTCACGCACTGGTTTCCTCAATCGGCGCGCGCGCGTGCGGTGGGCGTGTTCTATTTTGGCGCACCGCTTGCGTTTATTTTCGGCAGCCCGTTGTCCGGCCTGTTGCTCGACCTGCATGGCGCGTTCGGTCTCGCGGGCTGGCAGTGGCTCTTTCTGATCGAAGGTGTTCTCGCTTCGGCCGTCGGCGTGTGGGCGTTCTGGTATCTCGACAACCGTCCCGCGGAAGCCGCGTGGCTCGACGAGCAGCAGCGCAGCCTGCTCGCGGCGGCGCTCGATGAAGACGCTCGCGAAGCCGCCGCGCATGGCCCGCGCAGCGTGCTTGCCGCGCTGTGCGATCGCCGTGTGCTGGCGCTTTCGTTTATCTATCTGCTGATCCAGACCAGCGTGTACGGTGTGATCTTCTATCTGCCGCAACAGGTCGCAGCGCTGCTCGGTGCGAAAGTGGGGCTGCGCGTCGGGCTCGTGATGGCGTTGCCCTGGCTCTGCGCGGTCGCGGTCACGTGGTATGTGCCGCGCCGCGCGGACCGCACCGGCGGCCATCGCCGCTGGGCTGTGCTGCTGCTGGTGATCGCGGGTTGCGGCATCGGACTGTCCGGGTTGCTGCATAGCCCGGTTCTTGCGCTCGTTGCACTGTGCTGCGCCGCAAGTGGCTTTATCGCCGCGCAGCCGCTTTTCTGGACCTTTCCTACGCGCTATCTGACAGGCGCGGCCGCCGCGGGCGGCATCGCGCTGATCAATTCGCTTGGCGGCATCGGCGGCTTTATCGCGCCGACGCTGCGCACGCAGGCCGATCTGGCGTTTCCGTCGACACAGGCTGGGCTCATCGTACTCGGCGCCGCGAGCGTGCTCGCGGCGCTTCTGATCGCGACGCTCTTTCGCCACGGAAAAGACAGTTCGACGTCGCTCTTTCAGCACCCGGTTCATCACTCACGCTAACGCAGGCCCGGCGCGAATCGACGCGCCAGGCGGCACTTCAAATACGGACACTACGGAGCCCATCCTCATGGCCATGCCCACCATCCGGCACGTGCGTGCCTTCATCGTTCGCGGCGGCGGCGCCGATTATCACGATCAGCCTGACGGCCACTGGATCGACGATCACATCTCGACGCCGATGGCGCGTTACCCGGAATACCGGCAGAGCCGCCAGTCGTTCGGGATCAACGTGCTGGGCACGCTCGTCGTCGAAATCGAGGCGAGTGATGGCACGGTCGGCTTTGCGGTGACGACGGGCGGCGAGATCGGCGCGTTCATCGTCGAAAAGCATCTCGCGCGCTTCCTGGAAGGGCAGCGCGTGACCGACATCGAGAAGATGTGGGACCAGATGTATTTCGCCACGCTCTATTACGGGCGCAAAGGCGTCGTGCTGAACACGATTTCCGGCGTCGATCTCGCGTTGTGGGATCTGCTTGCCAAGGTGCGCAAGGAACCGGTGTACCAGTTACTGGGCGGACCGGTGCGCGACGAACTCGTGTTCTACGCGACGGGCGCGCGTCCCGACCTCGCGAAGCAGATGGGCTTTATCGGTGGAAAGATGCCGTTGCAGCACGGTCCCGCGGAAGGCGAAGAAGGGCTCAAGAAGAACATCGCAAAGCTGGCGGACATGCGTTCGAAAGTGGGCGACGATTTCTGGCTGATGTTCGATTGCTGGATGAGCCTCGACGTGCCCTACGCGACACGTCTCGCGCAGGCCGCGCATGAACACGGTCTGAAGTGGCTCGAAGAATGTTTGCCGCCCGATGACTACTGGGGTTACGCCGAACTGCGCCGCAACGTGCCGCGCGGCATGATGGTGTCGACCGGTGAACACGAGGCGACGCGCTGGGGTTTTCGCATGCTGCTCGAGATGGAATGTTGCGACCTGATCCAGCCGGACGTAGGCTGGTGTGGCGGCATGACGGAACTGGTCAAGATCTCGGCGCTTGCCGATGCACACAACGTGATGGTCGTGCCGCATGGTTCGTCGGTATACAGCTATCACTTTGTCGTAACGCGCCATAACTCGCCGTTTGCGGAATTCCTGATGATGGCGCCGAAAGCGGATCAGGTCGTACCGATGTTTACGCCATTGCTGCTGGACGAACCGGTGCCCGTGAACGGCCGCATGAAAGTGCCCGAAACGCCGGGCTTTGGCGTGCGTCTGAATCCCGAATGCCCGCTGGCGCGGCCTTATACGCACTGACTGCATTGAACGTGTCGATCGTAGATAGCCAGAAAGTGGAGGAAAAGAAGTGCTGCTCAAGGACAAGGTAGTGATCGTCACCGGCGGTTCGCGTGGCATTGGCCGTGCGATTGCCGTTGCGTGTGCAACGGAAGGCGCCGACGTGGCGATCAACTTCTGGGGCGACAATGACGCGTCGTATGGACGCCGTTCGGCGGTCGACGAAGTCGTCGGCGAAATCGAGGCGCTGGGGCGTCGCGTGATCGCGGTCGAGGGCAACGTCGCGCTGGCTGAAACCGGCACGGAACTCGTGCGCCGCACCGTCGATGCATTCGGCAAGGTCGACGTGCTCGCGAGCAACGCAGGCATCTGTCCGTTCCACGCGTTTCTCGACATGCCCGCAGCGGTGCTCGAGGCGACTGTCGGCGTGAACCTGAACGGCGCGTTCTATGTCACGCAGGCGGCGGCGCGGCAGATGAAAGAGCAGGGCACCGGTGGCGCGATCGTGGCGACAAGTTCGATCAGCGCGCTGGTAGGCGGTGGCATGCAGACGCACTACACGCCGACCAAGGCGGGTGTGCATTCGTTGATGCAGTCATGTGCGATCGCGTTGGGGCCTTACGGTATCCGCTGCAATTCGGTGATGCCGGGCACGATCGCCACTGATCTGAACGCCGAAGATCTCGCTGATGAAACCAAAAAGGCGTACTTCGAAAAACGCATTCCGCTTGGCAGGCTGGGGCGACCGGAGGATGTCGCGGACTGCGTCGTTTTTCTTGCTTCCGATCGCGCCCGTTATGTAACAGGCGCCGCGTTGCTCGTGGACGGTGGCCTCTTCGTCAACCTGCAATGAGCATCAATGCGCGGGCTGCGGTGCGGTTTCAACGTCCTCGCGCGCAAGCGACCTTGAAACGCCGCGCAGCAGATCGACAAAATGCTCCGCCGGCTCGGCAAGCGGTTCACCCTTGCGGGTAAGAATGCCGAAGCCCGGCAGGCTCTTGCCGATTTCAGCGGGCAGCGCGACGAGCAGTTTGCCGCGCACGTGATCGCGCACGACGGATTCCGGCAGCATCGCAACGGCGTCGTAGTTTCCGAGCAGCTGAAGCGTCGCGAAGATCGACGCGCATTCGGTCAGGTTCACGGGTGTCGCGAGCCCGGCGCGCGCGAGTTCTTCTTCAAAGAGTACGCGGGCAGGGCTCGAAACCGGTTGCGCGACCCACGGCCAGTCGATCAGCTCGCGAAGCGTGACCGATTTGCAGCCGGCCAGTGGATGCGAGCGGCGAACGACGAGCAGCAATGGCTCGCGGGCCAGCATTTCGAAGTTGAAGTCGTTGTGTTGCAAGGGGCTCGTCAGTCGCCCGAGCGCCAGATCGATTTCGCGGCGATGCAGCAACTGCACGACCTGGTCGCTGGTTTCGCCGAGTATGCGTATGTTGAGCAGCGGCCGTTCGGTCTTGAGCGCGGAGACGGCCATCGCAAGCAGGTCGGGCGCCGCGCCCATGATCGCGCCGACGGTCAGCTGGCCGTGCCCGCCTTTGCGCTTGACGTCGAGGTCTTCCGCGAAGCGGGTGAGTTCGGCGAGTGCCCGGCGCGCGTAGGCCAGCGTGACGACACCGAGCGGCGTCGGTTGCATGCCGCGGGCGTTGCGCTCGAAGAGCAGGAAGCCGAATGCTTCCTCGATGTCGCCAAGCATGCGGCTCGCGCTCGGCTGCGCGACGTTGATGGCTTCGGCGGCCTGATGGACGTTGCGCGCGTCGTCGAGCGCAACGAGAAGCGCAAGGTGTTTGAACTTGAGCCTGTTGACGAGGGCGACCGTGGCAGCGTTGTGGTTCATGGACCTGTGCGATTCGGTTTCAGTATCGCCCAATCCCAACTTCGGATTGAGATGCTATCGACGCCGGAATTATAGTCGTTCCAGTCGCTTCGCCCGAGAAAGCGCGGAACACACACCTGGAGACGCGAGGGAATGGAGACAGTGGCTTTCCGGATGATGCTCAACCCCGGCATGCGCGAAGAATATGAACGCCGGCACCGGGAGATCTGGCCGGAACTCGTTGACGCACTGCACAACGCGGGCGTGCGCGACTACCGGATCTTCCTCGATGAAGAGACGCATCATCTGTTCGCCGTACTAACCCGTCCCGCCGGTCACACGATGGACCAGTTGCCTGCGCTCGACATCATGCGCAAATGGTGGGATCACATGGCGGACATCATGCAGACCGCGCCCGATCACACGCCGTTGCAGCAATCGCTCGTGCCGGTGTTTCATCTTCCCTGAACGATCTTTAAACCTTCAACGGGCGGAGGGTGTCCCATGCAAGTGGTCGACCCGCACATTCATCTGTGGGACCTGAAAACGCATCATTACCCGTGGCTTGCCAACCCGGGCGTGTCGTTTGTCGGCGATGCACGTGAGCTGAAACACGATTATCTGGTCGAGGATCTGCACGCGGATGCGCGCGATATCGAAGTGCTGAAGGTCGTGCACGTCGAGGCGAATCACGATCCGGCTGACCCGGTCGAAGAGACGCGCTGGCTGCAGGCGGTCGCCGACGCAGGCGGCTCACGCGGCATGCCGCAGGGCATCGTCGCGGCAGTGGACCTGTGCGCGCCGAACGCCACGCAGGTACTCGAAGGCCACGCGGCGTTCGCGAACACCCGTGGCGTGCGGCAGATTCTCAATGTCCATGCAAATCCGCTCTATGACTATATCGGTCGGCATCTGATGCGCGATCCGCTGTGGCGGGAGAATTTTTCGCTGCTGCGACGTCACGGCATGTCGTTCGACCTGCAGCTCTATCCTTCGCAGATGACGGAAGCCGCGGCGCTCGCACAAGCCCATCCGGGCACGCAGTTCATCGTCAATCATGCGGGCATGTTCGTGGACCGCGGCAGTGTCGAGGGTTTTCGTGCGTGGCGCGACGGCATGCGCCTGCTGGCCACGCGCGAGAACGTCGCGGTCAAGATTAGCGGTCTTGCGATGTTCGATCATCGCTGGACGGTGGAAAGCCTGCGTCCTTACGTGCTCGAAACGATCGACGCGTTCGGGACTGCGCGCGCGATGTTCGCATCCAATTTCCCGGTTGACCGGCTATTCGGCTCTTATACGGATTTGTGGAACGCGTATGCCGCGATCGTCGAAGGCGCCAGCGTGGAAGAGAAAGACGCGCTCTTCAGGCGTAACGCCGAACGCATCTATCGTATCTAGCGCTGAATTATCGCGACGCCAGACCAGCGTCGCCTGATGGAGGAGACACGTAGTGCAGCAACAACCTTCCGGCGTACCGCGGCTTGAATTGAAGCATGCGAGCAAGTCATTCGGCCGTGTGCGGGCGCTTTCCGATGCCGGGCTTGCGCTCTGGCCAGGCGAAGTACACGCGTTGCTCGGCGAAAACGGCGCGGGCAAGTCGACACTCGTCAAGATTCTGGCCGGCGTCCATCGACCCGATACAGGCGAGCTGCGGGTGGACGGTATTCTCCGTCAGTTCGCGACGCCCGCCGAAGCGCGCGATGCGGGCCTCGCGGTGATCTAT
>CALFSF010000110.1 GCA_937917025.1 uncultured Paraburkholderia sp. | reverse complement strand
GACGACGACCAGCGCCAGTAAAAGGTCCTTCGGCGACATTCCAGCTTCCTCTCATTTCCGGGTTTCGCTCCACGAGCTTCGAAGTGTAACGGAGCACGCCACGTAAAACCCAGGGTGAAGCGCGTCCCTCATGTCCAGCATTGCGCTTTTTCCGACTGCTTTTTCTGACCGCGGCAACCCGCGCCGCTGCCGGCGCGGGTTGCCGCCGGGCCGCCACCGGTCGCGCGCGAGCGTTAGAATCACCTGTCCCCTCAAACCCACCCGCCCGGAACCCACGTCATGTCCTCCCCGATCAAAGCGGTTCTCAAGCCCCATCTGCGCGACGTCGGCAGCCTCACGGTGCGGCGCGTGCTGCCCGCGATGGCCGCGCGGCTCATCGGGCCGTTCATCTTCTTCGATCACATGGGCCCGGCGACGCTCGCGCCCGGCGTCGGGCTCGACGTGCGCCCGCATCCGCATATCGGCCTTGCCACCGTCACCTATCTGTTCGAAGGCGCGATCATGCATCGCGACAGCCTCGGCTCCGAGCAGAAGATCGTCCCCGGCGACGTGAACTGGATGACGTCCGGCCGCGGCATCGTGCATTCGGAGCGCACGCCCGCCGAAGACCGCGGGCGCGGCCTGACGATGCACGGCATCCAGACCTGGGTCGCGCTGCCGCTCGCGCACGAGGACGACGAGCCGTCGTTCGAACATCATGCCGCCGCCACGCTGCCGCAGATCGAACGCAACGGCGTCACGCTGCGCGTGATCGCCGGCACCGCGTTCGGTCACACGGCGCCCACGACGACGTTTTCCGGCACGCTCTACGTCGCCGCGACGTTCAACCCGGGCAGCGCGTTCGCCCTCGAGCCGGAACACGACGAACGCGGCGTCTATCTGGTCGACGGCGATCTGCGGATCGACGGCGAGCCGCTCGAAGCCGGCCAGATGGCCGTGCTGACGCCGGGCGAAACGGTCACGCTCGCGAGCGCGAACGGCGCGACCGTGATGCTGCTGGGCGGCGAGAAGCTCGATGGCGAACGCTTCATCGAGTGGAATTTCGTCGCGAGTTCGCGCGAGAAGATCGAGCGGGCCAAGACCGCGTGGACCAGCCAGGAAATGGGCAACGTGCCGGGCGAGACGGAATGGATTCCGCTGCCCGAACGCAACGCGCACTGACCCCGCATTGAATTCGGGATAAACGCCCCCACATGGATGCCGGAACAGTTTTTCAACGAGGACGCAATGGATACCACGCTAGCCACCTTTGAAAAAGACGTGATCGCAGGCTCGACGCTGGCACCGGTGCTGGTCGATTTCTGGGCGCCGTGGTGCGGCCCGTGCAAGACGCTCGGACCGATGCTCGAAAAGCTCGAAGCCGAATACGCGGGCAAGTGGACGCTCGTGAAGGTGAACGTCGATGAGAATCAGGAACTCGCCGCGCACTTTCAGGTGCGCAGCATTCCGCACGTCATCGCGTTCGCCGATGGCCGCCCCATCGACCAGTTCGTCGGCGTGCTGGCGGAAGGCCAGTTGCGCGAATTTCTCGATCGCCTCGTGCCGGATTCCGCCGATGCCGAACGCAATCACGCGCAGATCGCCATCGCCGAGGGGCGCCTTGAAGAGGCGCAGGATCATCTGAAAGCGGCGCTCGCATTCGATCCGGGTTACGACGACGCACGCCTCGACCTGATCTAACTGCTGCTCTCGCAGAACCGCTTCGACGACGCGCGCAACGAAGTCGACCTGCTGTCGCCGAAAACGACGCAAGGCATCGACGCGCGCTTTAACGCGATCAAGACGCGGCTCGACGCGGTGGACGCCGCCGCCGACCTGCCGCCCACCGACGCGCTCGAAGCGCGTGTCGCCGCGCAGCCGGACGATCTGGAAGCGCGTTTCGATCTGGCGAGCGCGTTCATCGCGCGACGCAAATATGCCGAGGCGCTGGAGCAGCTGCTCGTGATCGTGCAGCGCGACCGCACGTTCCGCGAGGACATCGGCCGCAAGACGATGCTGTCCGTGTTCGATCTCGCGGCGCATCAGCACGAACTCGTCGCGCAATGGCGACGCAAGCTGAGCGCGGCGTTGAACTGACCGTCCGGGCCGGGGTTTTTGCCGGCACGATGAAAAACGCGACCCACGGGTCGCGTTTTTTGTGTGTGCGTGCGCCCGGGCGCTTCGCGCTGCCCGCTATTGCGCGTTTGCCAGCTGGGCGAGCGCACGCAGCACATGCGCGACCGCGGCGAATCCGAAGCTCGCCGTCACGCACACGCTCGATCCGAAACCCGCGCAGTTGAGCCCGACCGGTCCGGTGTGTCCCGGCGACGTCGTCACATGCTCCGCTTCCTCGTCGATATCGCAGACGGCGGCTTCCGGATAGATCAGCGGCTCGTCGGAATACACGGCGCTCACCTTGAACTTCGCCTTCGGGCCGCGCGGAAAACCGTGCTGTTTGCGCAGTTGCGCGCGCACTTTCGAGAGCAGCGGATCCTGAATCGTCAGCGCGAGGTCGTCGATACGGATGCGCGTCGGATCGAGCTGGCCGCCCGCGCCGCCGACGGTGATGAGCGGCAGCTTCTGCGCGACGCACCAGGCGATCAGCGCGGTCTTCGTGCGCACGCTGTCGATCGCATCGACGACAAAGTCGAAACCGCCGCCGCCCAGCACCGACGCGAAATTGTCCGGCTCGATAAAGTCCTCGACGAGCCGCACGTCGCATTGCGGATTGATCTGCCTGATGCGCTCCGCCATCGCTTCGACTTTCGGCTTGCCATAGTTGCCGTCGAGCGCGTGAATCTGCCGGTTCGTGTTGCTTTCCGCGACGTTGTCGAGATCGATCAGCGTGAGCGTGCCGATCGCGCTGCGCGCCAGCGCCTCGGCGGCCCACGATCCGACGCCGCCGATGCCGATCACCGCCACGTGCGCGCGCCCGAACGCCGTCAGCGCCGGCGCGCCGTAGAGCCGCGCGATGCCGCCGAAACGCCTCGCGTGACCGGCGGATTCACCCGCGTCGATGCCGGTACTGACATCGTCGGATAATGCGTGAGAAGGAACGGTTGGGTGCGGCGTGGACATGATCGGGGACCTGACGGATACGGACTTCTACTGGCTTGAACGGCTTGCTGCCGTCTTGAAGCCGGCTTGACACGCACTGACGTGCGGCCAGGCGGGCTGGACAGCGCAGACCGTATTCTGCCTGAACATCCGCTTTCAGGCCGGCGGGCAGAGGTGCGCTCGACGACAGATTCGGCGCTCCCGTGTTGACAGGACACAACGCAGATTTTTCGTTCCTTCGCTATACTGACCCCACTGTAGCGCTCGCATAAGAACATGACGACCCTCGCCGAACTCCGGAAGAATTACTCGCTCGGTTCGCTGGACGAAGCCGACGTCGATCGCGACCCGATCCGGCAGTTCAACACATGGTTCGCGCAGGCCCTCGACGCAAAGCTGCCCGAGCCGAACACGATGACACTCGCGACCGTCGACGGCCGCGGCCGCCCTTCGGCACGCATCGTGCTGATCAAGGGCGTGGACGAGCGCGGCTTTACCTTCTTCACGAATTACGAAAGCCGCAAGGGCCGCGCGCTGGCGGAGAATCCGCACGCGAGCCTCCTCTTTTACTGGATCGAACTCGAGCGCCAGGTGCGTATCGAGGGCACCGTCGTCAAGACGAGCGAAGCCGAAAGCGATGCCTATTTCGCGTCCCGTCCGGCCAGCTCGCGCATCGGTGCCTGGGCATCCGAACAAAGTCAGGTAATTGAAAGCCGCGCCGTGCTCGAAGCACGCGAGCGCGACTTCAGCGAACGCTTTGGCGATGATCCGCCGCGTCCGCCGCATTGGGGCGGTTACCGGCTCGTGCCGGAGGCCATCGAATTCTGGCAGGGACGGCCGTCACGTCTGCACGACCGTCTGCGTTATACGCGCACCGCCGCTGATGGCGAATGGCAGATCGCGCGGTTGTCGCCTTGACGTCATAACGAATGCCGGTGCGCGGAGCGCCCGCCGGGCGGCCGCGCCGACCGGCCGGATCGCGTGGTCATCCAGCATCGGAGCGATGCCGCGACACGCAGCGATCCACACGCTTTGCCCTGATTTCATTGAACGCGGAGACATCACATGTTCTGGGAGAAGAAGCTGGCGCAGTGGGTAGAAGAAGTAAGAAGCACGGCCGACCTGCCGGCGCGTCTCGTGCTGTGGGACGGCCAGCAGCACGACTTCGGACAGTTCGCCGCGCCCCGGGTCACGCTGCACGTGAAAAGCGCAACCGCGTTGCCCTATCTGCTCGAACCGAGCCTCGACAATCTTGGCGAGGCGTACGTGAAGGGCAAGATCGACATCGAAGGCAAGCTGTCGGACATCATCAACATCGGCTATTCGCTCGCCCGCAGCACGGTGACGAGCGCCGGCAAGCTCGCGCGCGTGCGACGCTATTTCAGTCACTCGAAAACGTCCGATAAAAAGGCGATCCAGTATCACTACGACGTCTCGAACGAGTTCTACCAGCTGTGGCTCGACGAGAACATGGTGTACTCGTGCGCGTACTTCGAGAACGGCGACGAGGATCTTGCCACCGCGCAGATCAAGAAGATCGACCACATCCTGACGAAGATCCAGTTGCAGCCGGGCCAGCGTCTGCTCGACATCGGCTGCGGCTGGGGCGCACTCGTGCTGCGCGCCGCGCAAAAGTTCGGCGCGAAGTGCACCGGCGTGACGCTGTCGCAGAACCAGTTCGATCTCGCGACGGCGCGCGTGAAAGCCGCCGGGCTCGAAGACCAGATCGAAATCCGCCTGCAGGATTACCGTGACATCGAAGGCCAGTTCGACCGGATCACGAGCGTCGGCATGTTCGAGCACGTCGGACGCAAGAATCTGCCGGGCTATTTCAAGCGGATGCACGATCTGCTCGTCGACGACGGCATCGCGATGAATCACGGCATCACGTCGACCGACTACGACAGTGGCGAAACGGCGCTCGGCGGCGGCGAGTTCATCGACCGCTATGTGTTTCCGGACGGCGAGCTGCCGCACATCAGCCTCGCGCTCGAATCGATGCAGCGCGGCGGACTGGAGGCGGTTGACGTCGAAAGCCTGCGCCGGCACTATGCGCGCACACTCGATATCTGGGCCGAGAATTTCGAAGCGCATGCGGACGCCGCGCGCGGTCTCGTCGACGACGAGAAATTCCGCATCTGGCGCGTGTACCTGGCCGGCTGCGCGTACGCGTTCGAAAACGACGACGTCTCGATTTTTCAGGTGGTCTGCCGCAAGGCCGGTCGCAGCGCGAAAACGCTGCCATGGTCGCGGCGATACATGTACGACAGGTCGCAGTGATGCGGTGACGTCGGCGGTGCGCGAGCGCGCCAGGCCGGGCGCCGCGCACACCTGTCCGGTCTCGCAATCGCATCGCTACAGCAACCGGGTACAGGAATCGATGGACGAGCGCACAACCGGCGAAGTCCCGCAGGAACCTCACACAAGCGAAGATACCGCCGGCGCCGCGCAGTTCGATCTGTTCGGGATGCCGGTTGAGACACGCGCGGCCACCCCGGACGCGCCGCCGGTCAAGTCCGCGCCCAAACCCCGACGCCGCATCCGCGAGGTACTCGCCGCCGAGCCTTCCGCGGACGTGCTCGCCGTTGCCGGCGCGCTGCCGCCGCGCGTGCATCTCGGCACGTCGTCATGGTCGTTTCCGGGGTGGCGCGGCATCGTCTACGGTGACGAGTACAGCAACAGCAAGCTGTCCCGCGACGGCCTCGCGGCCTACGGCGCGCATCCGCTGCTGCGCACGGTCAGCATCGACCGCTCGTTCCATGCGCCGCTCAGCATCAGCGATTACCTGCGATACGCGCAGCAGGTGCCCGACCACTTTCGCTTCATCGTGAAGGCGCCGCAATCGGTCACCGACGCCACCGTGCGCGGCGAACGTGGCGAGCCGGTCGCGCTGAACCCGTGTTTCCTGAATGCGCGAATCACGATCGACGATTTCGTGCGGCCGTGTCTCGACGGCCTCGGCGCGAAAGCCGGCGCGCTCGTGTTCCAGATTTCGCCGCTGCCGGTGGAGATGCTGGGGGAACCGTCGGTCTTCATCGACCGGCTGGCGGCATTCCTCGCGGCGCTGCCGCCGCTGCCGTCCTCATCCGAAGGTGGCCCGTGCTACGCGGTGGAGATCTGATCGTGCGCTGGAGCCTGCATGGCGGCTTCAAATACGAGCAGGCGAAGGCGAAATACGATCCGTTCGACCGTCTGGTAGACGAAGATCCGGCGACACGCGTCGCGCTCGCCGAACTGATTGCGCGCTATGCGATTGCCGGACAGCCGGTGCTGGTGGCCGTCAACAACAAGGCGGAAGGCTCGGCGCCGCTCACGTGCGTCGAACTCGCGCGCGGCATCGCCGAAGCGTGGGAACGACTGCGTGAGGACAGCGCCGCCGGGCCCGTCACGGAGACGGACGGGCGCGCCGCGGATTAGCTGGCCTTGATGCGATGCGCGAACTTCTGGCGGAACTTCGCGACCTTCGGCGCGACGACGAACGCGCAATAGCCCTGGTCGGGATGCTGCGCGAAGTAGTTCTGGTGATACGCCTCGGCCGGCCAGTAATTGCCGTCGAGCGGCAGCACCTGCGTGACGATCTTGCCGTCATGGATGCCTTCGGCGGCGATCTCGCGGATCGCCTGTTCGGCCACGTCGCGCTGCGCATCCGAGTGGGTGAAGATCACCGACCGGTACTGCGTGCCGACGTCGTTGCCCTGGCGGTTCAACTGCGTCGGATCGTGGATCGCGAAGAAGATATCGAGAATCTCGCGATAGCTGATCTTCGACGGATCGAAGTCGACTTTCACCACTTCCGCATGACCGGTGTCGCCGTCGCAGACCTGCTCGTAGGTCGGCTGGTCGACCTGGCCGCCCGCGTAGCCCGATTCCACGGCGTTCACGCCGTCGACATCCAGATAGACCGCCTCGAGACACCAGAAACATCCGCCGCCCAAGGTGGCGGTCTCACTTGCCTGGCTCATGCTGATCACTCCTTGCTCAATGCCGCGCCGCACGCGCGGCGATTCCGGCGGAATCCGTCCAGCTTAGCGGCTTTTGCGTACGCCGGCAGCGGTGCGCGGCTGGCCTGCCCGCGATTCCGCTAGAATTGGGGCAATTCGCCAATTTTCTACATGACTTTCGAATCAATTCTTCCTGCCCGGCGCACTGTACCGCCCGCACCGCTCTCACTGCCCGCATCCGGAGCACGCGTCCGATGAAAACCGCGAGCCCGCCCAATTTCGATCAGGATGCGTTCAGGCGCGCACTCAGCCAGTTCGCCACCGGCGTCACGGTGATCACCACGCGCGCGCCGTCCGGCCAGCTCATCGGCATCACCGCCAGTTCGTTCAACTCGGTTTCGATGGCGCCGCCACTCGTGCTCTGGAGCCTCGCGATCCGCTCGGCTTCGATGCCGGTGTTTCGCGACAACAGTCATTATGTGGTGAATGTGCTGGCGGCGTCGCAACTCGACCTGTGCAAGCGCTTTGCCACCGTCAAGGGCGACCGTTTCGAAGGCGTTTCACACGCGGCCGGCGACACCGGCATGCCGGTGCTCGACGGCGCGCTCGCATGGTTCGAGTGCCACAACCGCAGCCGCTACGAAGAAGGCGACCACGTGATTTTCGTCGGCGAAGTGGAGCGTTGCGGTTTCGTCGACCCGGCGGGCGAAACCCAGCCGCTCGTGTTCCAGAACGGTAACTTCCACGCCCTCGGACCGCTCTGAAGGCTGCGGGCACCAGGGCCGCCAGCCCGGCGGTTGCAAACCGCGGACCCAGGCGAACGGCAGGCCGCCGGCACGAGAATGGGCCGGCGCCGGCGCGGCGGTTACTTCGCCGTCGCCACGCCGGCGCCTGAGCTTGCGCCCGATACCAGCTGCACCGGCACGCCCGAATCTTCCTTGAGCGTCTGCAGCACGATGTTCGAGCGGATATCCATCACGCCGGGCGCCTTGTACAACCGGCTCAGCACGAAGTCCGAATAGTGCTTGAGGTTGTGCGCCAGCACGCGCAGCACGTAGTGGCTCTCCCCCGTCACGACGAACGCGCCGACCACCTCCGGCCAGTCCCGCACCGCCGCCGCGAAACGCTCGTGCCAGTTCTCCTGGTCGTTGCGCATCGACACCTGCACGAACGCCTCCAGCTCGAAACCCAGCACCTCGCGGTTCAGGCACGCCCGGTAGCGTTCGATGACGCCCTGCTCTTCCAGCAGACGCAGCCGCCTCAGACAGGCGGAAGGGGACAGCGAAATCCGTTCTGCCAGATCGAGATTACTGATCCGTCCTTCATGCTGAAGCACCGCCAGGATACGGCAATCGGTGGCGTCGAGCGAGATCGCGTTCATATTCGGTCTCCCTTTCCCATTTATCTCAAATTATGTTCCAGGACAGGCCAAAGAAGGTGATTTTTTCGCAATCACATTTCGCGGGGGCGCGCCTATCATTTCAGGATTGGACCGATATGACGATGGAGACATGAACGGACTCTGGGACATCACCCCGCCGATCGACCCCGCAACGCCCGTCTGGCCGGGCGACACGCCGGTTGGCATCGAGCGTGTCTGGCGCATGGAAGCCGGCTCGCCGGTGAATGTTGCGCGGATGACACTGTCGCCGCACACCGGCGCCCATACCGACGCGCCGCTGCATTACGACGCCGCGGGCGCCGCGATCGGCGCCGTGCCGCTGGATGCGTATATCGGGCGGTGTCGCGTGATTCATTGCATCGGCGCCGCGCCGCGGGTCACGCCCGCGCACATCGCCGCCGCGCTGGACCGGGGCGATACGCTGCCGCCGCGCGTGCTGCTGCGCACCTACGCGCGCGCGCCGACCACCGCGTGGGACAGCGCGTTCTGCGCGGTGGCCCCGGAGACGATCGACCTGCTGACTTCGCGCGGCGTCCAGCTGATCGGCATCGACACGCCTTCGCTCGATCCGCAGGAATCGAAGACGATGGACGCCCATCATCGCGTCCGCGCGCACCGGATGGCGATTCTCGAAGGCATCGTGCTGGATGCCGTCGAAGAAGGCGACTATGAACTCATCGCGCTGCCGCTCAAGTTCACGACGCTCGATGCGAGTCCGGTACGCGCCGTGCTACGGGCTCTTTGAACCCATGAACCTCATGGACCGCGTTCGGGCGCACCGCGCGCCGACCCATCCGGATACCCTTTGACAGGATCATCATGAATACCCGTGAAGAAGCCGTGGCGCTCGACAGCGCCGACCCGCTCGCCGCATTGCGCGACGAGTTCGCGTTGCCCGCCGCGACGATCTATCTCGACGGCAACTCGCTCGGCGTCGCGCCGGCCGCCGCCGCGCAACGCGCGCAGACCGTCATCGCCGCCGAATGGGGCGAAGGCCTGATCCGCAGCTGGAACAGCGCCGGCTGGTTCG
Source organism: uncultured Paraburkholderia sp. (assembly GCA_937917025.1). Classification (GTDB taxonomy): domain Bacteria; phylum Pseudomonadota; class Gammaproteobacteria; order Burkholderiales; family Burkholderiaceae; genus Paraburkholderia. Next base: position 4,437 of record CALFSF010000110.1, on the reverse strand, counting down.
CGTTGCCGCGACGGCTCGGCAACAAGCTCGCACCGCTGATCGGCGCGGGGGAAAACGAAGTGGTCGTCACCGATACGATTTCGGTCAACCTCTTCAAGCTGCTGTCCGCGGCGTTGCGGCTACAGGACAGTCGCGATCCGAAGCGTCGCGTGATCGTGTCGGAGCGCTCGAATTTCCCGACGGACTTGTATATCGCGCAAGGGCTGATCGAACAGCTCGACCGCGGCTACGCACTCCGTCTGATCGACGATCCGTCGGAGCTGCCCGCCGCGCTCGGCGACGACACGGCCGTCGCGATGATCACGCACGTGAACTACCGCACGGGCTACATGCACGACATGCCCGCGTTGACGAAGCTGATCCACGACGCGGGCGCGCTTGCGCTGTGGGATCTCGCCCATTCTGCGGGCGCGGTGCCCGTCGATCTGAACGGCTCGAACGCGGACTATGCGGTCGGCTGCACGTACAAATATCTGAACGGCGGCCCGGGTTCGCCCGCATTCGTGTGGGTCGCCGCGCGGCATCAGAACGCGTTTTCGCAGCCGCTTTCCGGCTGGTGGGGACATCGCGCGCCGTTCGAGATGAACCCCACGTACCAGCCGGACGACGGCGTCGGCCGCTTTCTGTGCGGCACGCAGCCGATGGTCTCGATGGCGCTCGTCGAATCCGGTCTCGACGTGTTCCTGCAGACCGACATGCAGACGATCCGCAAAAAGTCGCTGGCGCTGACGGATCTCTTCATCGAGCTCGTCGAGTCGCGTTGCAGTGAATTTCCGCTCACGCTCGTCACGCCGCGCGAACACGCGCAGCGCGGCTCGCATGCGAGCTTCGAGCATCCGAACGGCTATGAAGTGATGCAGGCGCTGATCGCACGTGGCGTGATCGGCGACTATCGCGAGCCGCATGTGCTGCGCTTCGGTTTCACGCCGCTCTATACGCGCTACGCCGATGTATGGGACGCGGTCGAAACGCTGCGCGACGTGCTCGCGAACGAAACCTGGCGCGGGCCCGAATTCGCGACGCGCGGCGCGGTGACCTGAGGAGCACGCAATGACCGACCACATGCAGTTGCCCGGCGACGAACCTTCGCAGGGCTGTCCGTTCGGGCATGGCGCGGCCGTGGGCGCCCATGCGCCCCACGTTCCGTTATCCGGCGCCGAGGGCTGGCACGACGCGCAACTCGATTTCTCGAAGTCGATGAGTTACGGCGACTATCTGTCGCTCGGGTCGATCCTGTCGGCGCAGCATCCGCTTTCGCCGGATCACAACGAGATGCTGTTCATCATCCAGCATCAGACGAGCGAACTGTGGATGAAGCTCGCGCTCTACGAACTGCGCGGCGCGCTCGCCTCCGTGCATGCCGACAAGCTGCCGCCGGCGTTCAAGATGCTCGCACGCGTGTCGCGCATCCTCGAACAGCTCGTGCAGGCGTGGAGCGTGCTCGCGACGATGACGCCGTCCGAATACACCGCGATGCGGCCTTACCTGGGGGCGTCGTCCGGTTTCCAGTCGTATCAGTACAGGCAGCTGGAATTTCTGCTCGGCAACAAGAACGTGCAGATGCTGAAGCCCCACGCGCATCGCCCCGACGTGCTCGCCGAAGTGCAGGCCACGCTCGAAGCGCCGTCGTTCTACGACGAGGTGATCCGTCTGCTTGCGCGCCGCGGTTTCGCGATCAATCCGGAGCGGCTCGAGCGGGACTGGACGCAGCCCACCACGCACGACGCATCCGTCGAAGCGGCGTGGCTCGAGGTGTATCGCAATCCGTCGCAGCACTGGGAACTGTATGAGATGGCCGAAGAGCTGGTCGATCTGGAAGACGCGTTTCGCCAGTGGCGTTTCCGGCACGTGACGACCGTCGAGCGGATCATCGGTTTCAAGCAGGGCACGGGCGGCACGAGCGGCGCGCCGTATCTGCGCAAGATGCTCGACGTCGTGCTGTTTCCGGAACTGTGGCACGTGCGCACGGTGCTTTGAAGCGTGCGGCTCGGCGTTCGCGGCGCGCTGCCGGTGCCTCACCAGGTTGCGCCATATAACCGCCACCGCCCGGCCGGCGCAGGATCGGGCCGGCCACGGTGACAGACGAAAAACCAGCGGACCGTCGAACGGATCGCGGGAACGCCCTCACCCGGCTGCAAACGACGCCACTGCCGCGGCAGGCCTCGCCGGCGGTACGTCCGGCCCCACGGCGCTCGCTGCATTGAGTTGCTGGTACGCGCGAAACTTCGACGGTGGCATGCCTTTCAGCAACAGGAACTGCCGGTTGAAGTTCGACAGGTTGTTAAAACCGACCTGATAGCAGATCCCGGTGATGCTCAGTTCGTCCGACATCAGCAACTGGCACGCCATGTTGATGCGCAGACGGTTCACGTACTGCACGAACGGCAGGCCGGTATGGCGGCGGAAGTAACGCGAGAACGCGCTGACGCTTTGTCCGGCAAGCTGCGCGAGATCGGCTTCGCGCATCGGCTGCGCGAGGTTCTTGTCGATATACGCGAGCGCGTGGTTGATGCACGTCGACGCATAGCCCGACGGATCGGTTTGCCACGTCGCGCTCGCAAGCGTCTTGCGCCCGGCGCATTGCGCGAGCAGTTCGAGCAGTTGCAGGAACAGCGTGATGCGCCGGAAACCATGCGCGTTCAGCAGTTCCGTCAATACGGGTTTCGCGGCCTCGCCGGCGGCTTCGTCGAACAGCAGGCCCGAGCGCGAATCCTCGAGCATCGTTTCGACGTGCTTCAACTCCGGAAACGTATCGATGCACTTCGCGATGAAGTCGGCGCCGAACTGCAGCACGAGGCAACGCTGCTCGACGGTCTCGCCGCGCGGCACTTCGCTCACCCAGTTATGCGGCAGGTTCGGGCCGGTCATCACGAGATTGCCGGGCGCAAAACTGCCGATGTAATCGCCGACGAACACCTTGCCCGTCGTCGCGGTGATCAGGTGAATCTCGTATTCAGGGTGAAAGTGCCAGCGCACGGTGCGGTACGGATAACCGTGGGACCACACCTTGAACGATTCGTCGCGGCGGACGGCGACCAGTTCGAGATCGGGTTGCACGGGGCCCTCCTGATGACGTCGCGTGCGCTTCATGCGGCAGCGGCCGCATGCAAACGCCGTTGCATTCGGGGAACGGCCTTCGATGCCGGTGCGATGGCGATCATCCCGTGTCTTCCTCCATTGGACGTTGGACGGCTGCGACCCGTGCGGGGTGCCCCCTGCACAGTGCGCCGCGACGCTTCATCTTGTATAGCGAAAAGTAGACGTCAAACGCGTTTCGATCCACTCAAAATGAAACCGCTTACCGATACTTTTTTGCATCGGGGTAAGCACTGACCCGCCAAAGGTCAAATTTGATGCATCGCAGCAGCCGGGCTCCGCGGGCGGCGTTGGCGCACTGCACACCGCTACCGGCAACGCGCGGAAAGCCTTTCACGCCGCGCTGCGCCACAGAAAGCGTCCCGCATTGCCTTGACTTTCGATTCGCCGGATACGATCATTCGTTCACACACAGAGCAAATGCTCTAGCATCAAGCAAAGCGCACGCTAAAGACGTACGCACCAGTACAGCAACCATCTTGCATGGGACCAGAGTAAGACGCTAAAGCGTCAACTCTGGTCGACCGCAATAACTTGCATGGGACCAGAGTAAGACGCTAAAGCGTCAACTCTGGTCGACAGGAGACGAGTATGAGCAGCGACGCGAACGTCCAGGTGATCCTGCACATCGGCGCGGGATCGTTTCACCGCGCACATCAGGCGTGGTATCTGCACCGGCTCAACGCCGCGCGCGCGCCCGGCGAGCCGCACTGGTCGCTGACCGTCGGCAATATCCGTGGCGACATGAACGCCGTGCTGGAGGCGCTTGCGTCGCAGGACGGCGTCTACACGCTCGAAACCGTCACGCCGCACGGCGAGCGCGCCTACGAAACCATCCGCTCGATCGAGCGCGTGCTGCCGTGGTCGGCCGATCTCGCCGGGCTCGTCGAAGCCGGTTCCGATCCGGCCTGCAGGATCATCGCGTTCACCGTCACCGAGGGCGGCTATTACCTCGACGAGCACGACCACCTCGACACCGCCAACGCCGATCTCTCCGCCGATCTCAAAGGCGGCCGCATCACCATCTATGGCGCGCTCGCGGCGATCCTCGAAGCGCGGATGAAGCGCAACGCAGGCCCCGTCACGCTGCAGTCGTGCGACAACCTGCGCAGCAACGGCGAGCGTTTTCACGCGGGCATGAGCGAGTTTCTCGACCGGCGCGGCGACGCGGCGCTCAAAACCTGGTTCGACGCGAACACGAGCTCGCCGAATTCGATGGTCGACCGCATCACACCGCGCCCGACGGACGACGTCCGCGAACGCGTGCTAGCCGCAACCGGCTTTGACGACGCCTGCCCGGTGATGGGCGAGGCGTTCATCCAGTGGGTGATCGAAGACAAC
>CALFSF010000109.1 GCA_937917025.1 uncultured Paraburkholderia sp. | reverse complement strand
TCGCGGAAATCGTTGCGCGCGGCCACGATCGTGCGCCAGTGGTCGCTCGAAAGACGGCCGCGAATCTCGCCGCTCGCGCGCGCCTGCGAGGCCAGGTTCTGGCCGATGCTGGCCGCCCCCGTGTGCTCGTTCAGGTTCGCGACCAGCGTGCGTTCGAACGTCTGCGGCGATTGCTGCCCGAGCATGTCGACCTGCGGCGCGAGACCGTTCTGCAACGCCAGTTCGACGAGCGTCGAGAACATCGCGTCGCGGTCGCTGTTTTCCAGCGAGCCGAGAATCAGGCGCAGGAGGCGTACGTTGTTTTCGGCGCGCTCGCCGTAGCGGCCGGACCAGAACAGGTTCTCCGCCGCGCGGCTGGAAACGGTGCGATGCTTGCGCGCAAGGTCGCCGGGTTTGAGCGGCGAAGGCAGCAGCGAAAACGTGGAGTGCGGCTGGCTCGACAGCACCCACGTATCGACGCTGCTGCCGCCGAACTGCATCGACACCGTGCTTTGCCGTTCAGCCGCGAGACGCGTGAAGCCGCCTGGCATCACGTGCCAGTCGCCGTTGAAATCGGCGATCGCGAAGAGGCGCAGCACCGAAGGCCGGTTGCCGATCATGCGCGCTTCATGGCGCGGCGTGCAGGAATACGGCAGCGGCTGCTGGACCGTGAACGCGTCCGGCATCGTTTCGATGCGCGCGCGCCAGGCGTCAAGGCGCTGCGCGCCAGCCGCCATGCAGGGCGCGCCGTCGCGCTGCGATCCGGGCCACGTCGGCACGTCGGGCAACTCGAGCGGCTCGTCGAGTAGCGCGTCCGCGATGCCCGCCATGAAGCCGTGCAACGCAGGCGACTCCGCGAAACCCGCGCCGGGCACGTTCGAGACCACCACGTTGCCCGCTCGCATCACCTGAAGCAGGCCGGGCACGCCGATCGTCGAATCGGCGCGCAGTTCGACCGGATCGCAGAACGCGTCGTCGAGGCGGCGCAGCACGACATGCACGCGCTCCAGTCCCGCAAGCGTCTTCAGATACAGCATGTCGCCGCGTACCGTGAGGTCCTTGCCCTCGACCAGCGTCACGCCAGGATAACGCGCGAGGAACGTGTGCTCGAAGTAGGTTTCGCTATACGGCCCGGGTGTGAGAGCGCGATATGCGGCGCTTCGTCCCGCGCGCCGCGCATCGTCGCGCGGGCCAGTTGCGCGAGCGTGGCGACCAGCTGCGAAAACGACGCAGCCAGACGGCTCACGCGCATCGTCCGGAACGGATCGGTGAAGAGGCTCGCGACGATCATCCGGTTTTCGAGCGCATAGCCGAGGCCGAATGGCGCTTCGGTGCGGTACGCCATCACCGTCCAGCGGCCGTTCGGCGCGCGCGCGAGGTCGATGGCGACGAGCCGCAGATACTGGCCGCCAGGCGGCACGTAATCCTTCACCGCGCGCAGATAACCCGGGTGACCGAATACCAGCGCGGGCGGCAGCAGGCCGCGCTGCAACAGCGTCTGTTGACCGTACACGTCCGCGACGATCGCGTTCAGCAGATGCGCGCGCTGCTTCACGCCGCGCTCGATTCCGGTCCATTCCGCTTCGTCGATCAGGAACGGCAGCAGGTCCAGCGACCGCGGACGCGACTCGCCGTTGTCGGCGTACACGTTGTAGCTGATGTCGTTGTCGCGGATCTGCCGGGCGATCGACGCGGCGTCCTGATCGAGATCGGCGATGCCGTCTTCGCCCAGCAGCTCGAAAAACCGGCGCCACGGCTCGCGCAGCACACCCGACGCGTCGCGCATCTCGTCCCAGTGTCCTTCGCGAACAGGCAACGCGCGCAGGACCGCTAGCGCGTCGGCGAGGCCCGCGTTCGGCTCGAAGGGAAAAGTCGATTGAAAGGCCAAGATCGTGTCGCGTGTTGTTTTTCAGGTCACCAGTAGCGTAGATCCAGCGTGAAGGGAAATTCCAGGCTGTGCCGCGGCGCTTCGACCGACAGCGGCCCAGGTGTGTGGCCGGTGGTGAAGAAGCGCGCGCCCCGCCGGCTCTCGGCCTCGTACGCGTTCACCGGGAACGTCTGGTAATTGCGTCCACCCGAATGAGCCACATGATACTGGCAACCGCCCATTGAGCGCCCCGTCCATGTGTCGACGACGTCGAACGTGAGCGGCGCGTCGACGCCGATCGTCGGATGCAGCGCCGATGGATGCGACCACGCGCG
>CALFSF010000108.1 GCA_937917025.1 uncultured Paraburkholderia sp. | reverse complement strand
TTCCCAGCCGCCGAGCACGACGACCAGCACCGCGACGCGCAGGCCGATCACCAGCGCATGGCGCTGGCGGATGCGCTTTTGCGCAAGGAGCTCGACCTGGGCGAGCGTCGCCGGATCGATGCCGGCAGGCATCGCCCGTTCAGAAGTGGTAGTAGACATAGCCTCGCTTTCTCCGCTTTTTCCTGATTAACCGATCTGGACTTCTTCACGCAGGTCGTGCCAGATGTCGCGCGCAATGTCGATGAAGTGCGCGTCATAACGCACCTCCGACGTGACGCGCGGACGCGGCAGATCGACTTCGTACACCTTCTTGAGCGTGGCGGGCCGCGCGGTCAGCACGAACACCCGGTCGGCGAGCGCGATCGCTTCCTCGATATCGTGCGTGACGAACACCACCGAGCCCGTGCCCGACCACAGCTGCAGCAGTTCGTCCTGCATCAGCGTGCGGGTCTGCATGTCGAGCGCCGAGAACGGCTCGTCCATCAGCAGGATTTCCGGCTTGTTGATGAACGTCTGCGCGAGCGCGACGCGCTTGCGCATGCCGCCCGACAGCTGATGCGGATAATGCTTGCCGAACTTGTCGAGGCCGACGCGGCGCAGCCATTCGTTCGCTTCGTCGTGCGCGGCCGATTTCGAGCGGCCGCGATACAGCGGGCCGGCCGCGACGTTATCGAGCACCGAGCGCCACGGGAACACGGCGTCCGCCTGGAACACGAAGCCGATGCGCGGATCGATGCCGTCCACCGGCGCGCCCATCACGCGCACCTCGCCGGTGGTCGGTTTCAGCAGGCCCGTGATCAGGCTGAGCGTCGTCGACTTGCCGCAGCCCGTCGGCCCGACGATCGCGACGAACTCGCCCCGCGCGACGGCCATGCTGAAGTCGCGCAGCGCAATCGTCGCCTTGCCGTCGGGGGAAATGAAGCGGCACGATACGTTGCGCAGCTCGATGGCTGGCGTGCCGTGTGACAAAGGTTGATTCATCGCCTGTCTCGCCGTTGCGTGGTGGTCGAATGTCTGCCGGGGCGTTACTTCGCCGCCGTCTTGAGCGTCGACACGAACTCGTCCGTGTACGTCTTCGCGAGATCGATGTGCTTGCCCTTCACCGAAGGATTGAACGCGGAGAGCACCTTCAGCACCGTTTGCGGACCGTCGGCGGGCATCTTGCCGTCCTTCGTGAACATCGGCAGCGATGCCTTCAGCGCGGCCACGTACAGTTCCTTGTTGCTGCCGTAGTAATCCTTCGGCATCTTCGCGGCGATGTCCTCGGCGCTGTGCGTCGCGATGAAGTTCAGCGTCTTCGCGAATGCCCGGGCGAGCTTGCCCGCTTCGTCCTTGTGCGCTTCGGCCCACGCGCGCTGCACGTAGAAGCTCGACGCCGGATACGTGCCGCCGAGCGCGGCCCGCGTGCCGTCGAGCGTGCGCATGTCGACCAGCACCTTCGCGTCGCCGGTTTTCAGCAGCTGCGAGACCGTCGGCTCGGTCGTCATGCCCGCGTCGATACGGTTTTGCTGGATCGCCGCGATGAAGCTGTTGCCGGCGCCGACGGGCAGCAGCGTGTATTGCGTCGACGGAATGCCGCCGCGCTGCGCGAGATATTGCGTG
>CALFSF010000107.1 GCA_937917025.1 uncultured Paraburkholderia sp. | reverse complement strand
GTTCCCGACAAAAAGCTGCGGGATGAAATCTTCGACCGTATCCGCGCCGAATGGCGGACGGTAACGCACCGTCACCAGTTGAAAATCGGTATCGATCTGCGCGGCGAGTTCAGGGTGACCGGCCAGCATGTCGCGCAGCGTTTGGGCAAGCGAGCGGCCGGCGCTCCAGCCGACCGGCGTCGCAGCCCATGCGCCCGCGTTCGGCAGATTGATGCTGTAGGCAGGCGGCACCATCTGCCGCAAAGCGGCGCGCAACGGCACACCGCTGCCGCTCACCATCACGCGTGGCGTGTCGTGTATTTCGCCGTCAATCGTCACCTGATCGTCGAACGACGTGGCGCGCGGCGGCGCCGCATGCGCGCTCGCCGCCCAGCCGCTGCCGAGCACCGACAACGCCGCCATCCATACAATGAACGTACGCATCCGGATGTGTCCTCTTGGCCAAAGGCATCTTGTGATGCCGTTTATTTTTGCGACGACGCGTGCGCGCACAGGTAGCCGCGCAATCGCGTCACTGCGTTCGAAGAACCACTACGTTTCATCTGATTGCGCGCACTGGACAATCGCGTCGTTGCCTGACACGATCACGTCACTTCCCACGTCAGCTTGCGCCCACGACATGACCAGCCATCCGTCCGAACTTCGCGATCTCACCCAGGAAATCCTCGACCTGGTCGATCAACGCCGCCTCTTCACGGACCTGCATATCGAGCAGGACCGGCCCATCATGATCAAGACGCCGCGCGGCTGGATCGAGACCGAAGGCGGACCGGTCGTCATCGAGGAAATGGCGCCGCTGCTCGGTTCCGTCGACGAAGCGTGGGAGACCCGTCTGCGTGAAGGCGCAATCGACTGTCAGTTCGTCCTCACGAGTTGCCGCCTGCGTACTCATGTATTTCGCACGTCGGGCGGCCGCAAGACCGTGATTTCGATCCGCCGCCTGCCGCTTGCGCCGCTGCCGCTCGACAAGCTCGGCCTGCCCGCCTATATCCGGTCGATGGCCGAAAGCAGCAAGGGGCTGGTGCTCGTCACCGGCGTTACCGGCTCGGGCAAGACCACCACCATCGCGTCGCTGCTCGATCACATCAATCGCACCCGCAACTGCCACATCGTCACTATCGAGCAACCGATCGAATATGCGATCGAAAGCCAGCAGTCGATCCTTTCCCAACGCGAGGTCCCGACCGATACCCGCAGCTTTTCGGCAGGCATGCGCGAGGTGCTGCGCGAACGCGCCGACGTGATCATGGTCGGCGAGATACGCGACCTCGAAACCGCGGAAGCCGTCCTGCAAGCAAGCGAATCCGGCCATCTCGTGTTCGCGACGATGCACACTAGCAGCGCGCTCAACACGGTCACGCGCCTGCTCTCCTTCTTTCCCGCCGAACAGCGCGAACGTCACGCGGCGTCGCTCGCCAATACGTTGATCGGCGTGATCTGCCAGAGCCTCGTGCCCGACGAAAGCGGCGAACAACTGGTGCTGGCCAGCGAGCTTCTGTTCAACCACAACCAGCAGATCAGTTCGTTCCTGTCCGAGCCGTCGAAGCTGCATCTGCTCGCCGATTTCGTTCGTCGCAAGGAAGACAACATGTCTCGCGCGCTCAACGAAAACCTGCTGCAACTCGTCACCAAAAACGTGATCACCGCACGCGATGCATTGCGCGCCACGTACAACCGGCTGGAGCTTCACGAGATGCTCCAACAACTCGGTGTTCGTTGAAAGCATTCTCTCCATTCATATTGCAGCATCGTAAAACTGTGACAATTTGTTACGATTCACCCGCTTTTAGCGGCTTCGACGCGTATATCATGCGCAGGATCGAGAGGGAATCCGGTTCGTTGCGCAACCCGGATGCGCAGTGCAATCGCCTTCCACGCCCTCGGCCCGGGCACAGTTGAGTCGGACTCAATCGGGTGCCGGACGACTCACGATGCGTGCTCCACAATCGCGCGCTCCACATAGGCCGCCGCTGCGAGACACGCCGCATCGTCACCTGAGCGGCCAATTACCTGAACGCCGATCGGTCCGCCGCGCGCGCCACGCAAACCCGGCACGTTCACGCATGGGCTACCGAGCAAAGTCCAGTTGCGGTTGAACGCCGGGTCGCCGGTCCAGCCGAGACCGTCCGGGGCTTCATCGGGCGCGGACGGCGTCAGAATCGCGCTGAGATCGCCGAACAGATCGCCCAGCGCGGCTTTCGCCTCGCGCATCGATGCGCACGCGGCGTCGTACGCGGTGGCGTCGGTTTGCGCGGCACGCGCCATGAAGGCGGAAAGCATCGGCGTCAACGCTTCGCGATGATGGTCGTATTCGTAACCCAGCGTCCGCCACGCTTCGAACTGCTGAATGATTTCGTGCGCACCGATCATCGACGCCATCCACGACGGAAAGCGGATACTGCGAACCCGGCCTCCCGCCCGTTCGATCGCCCGGATCGCGGTATCGAGCACGGTTTGTGCGTTCGACGACGGCTCGGTCCACGGATAACCGTCGGGCACGCCGAACACGGGCGCGCGCGACGTATCGCCGAGCGCAAACGCGCGGCCCGACAACGCTTGTGCGAGATACGCGACGTCGCGCACGCGGGCGGCAAACAGGCCGACTGTATCGAACGACCACGAAAAGCACTTCATGCCGGCGGTGGGCAGCAAACCGAAGCCAGGTTTGAAACCCGCGATGCCACAAAACGATGCGGGACGGATCGTCGAACCGCCCGTTTGCGAGCCGATCGCGAACGGCACCTTCCCGGCCGCGACCGCCGCAGCCGATCCCGACGACGAGCCGCCCGCGGTCCGCGCGACGTCGCACGGATTGCGCGTCACGGTCGGTGCCATATAAGCGAATTCGCTCGTCACCGTCTTGCCCACGATAACTGCGCCTTGCCGCCGCAACAACGTGACGATCGCCGCATCGGATGCCGGCCGATGGCCAAGATCGACCGGCGAGCCGAAGAATGT
>CALFSF010000106.1 GCA_937917025.1 uncultured Paraburkholderia sp. | reverse complement strand
GCGGAGAGCAGCGCGTTGACGTTCCAGCCGCCTTCGTAGCGATACTCGCCGGGCTCCTGGTAGAGCGCCGCGACGTCGAGGTGGCCGCGCTCCACCAGGTAGTAGTCCACCAGAATGATCCCCAGCAACGGGCCCATCGTGGCGCCGATCGCGTTGACGAAGTGCGCGGCGTTGCCTTCCCACGGCGCGAACGGATAGAGCACGAGCGCGATGGCCGCCGCGATGTAGCCGCCCTTCCTGAAGCTGATCTGCCTGGGGAACACGTTGGAGATGTCGAACGCGGCTGAGACGAAATTGGCCACCACGTTGATGCCGAGCGTGGCGACCGCGAAGGTCAGCGCCGCGACCAGCGCCAGCACCCAGCTGTCGAACCTGGCCGAAATCTGTTCCGGGTGGAGCAGCACTTCGCCGTACACCTTGAACGCGGCGATGGTGGCGATGCCCGCGACCAGCGAGAACGCGATCAGGTTGACCGGCAGGCCCCACAGATTGCCTTTCTTCACCGCGTCGCGATTTTTGGCATAGCGTGAGAAGTCGCAAAAGTTCAGGTAAAGCGCCGCGAAGTAGGTGATCCACGTCGAGCCCACGGCCATCAGCGCCCAGAACGAACCGGGCTCGCCGCTGACGCCGGCATCCCGCGTCTTGTCGAGCAGCACGTTCATCGGAATGCCATGGGTGAACGAGAAGCCGCCGGCCTTGATGCACAGGCCGATCGCGAGAACCAGCATCGCGACCCAGACGGCGGGGCCCGCCCAGTCCTGGAATTTGCGCACCGTCTCCATGCCCTTCTGGATGATGAGCAGCTGCAGCGCCCAGATGATCACGTAGCAGATCACCTCCAGCCGAGAATGGCCGAACAGCTGCGGACCCTTGTGGAACGCCATCAGGCTGTCGCTGCGGATCAGCAGCGCGACAATCGCACCCGAAGCGGCTGCCGTCTGCGCGCCGTACCAGAAGCAGGCCACCACGGCGCGCACCAGCGCTGCCAGGTTGGCGCCCCACACGCCAAACGAGGCGCGCGCCAGCACCGGATAAGGCACGCCGGTCTTTTCGCCGGCGTAGCCGATCAGGTTCATCAGCGCGAAGATCACGAGCGAGCTGAGCCCGATCGCCAGCACGAAGTTGATAAAGCTGCCGCACAACAGGAACAGGCTGGCCGCGAGGTAGTAGCCCCAGAGGCTGTGTACGTCCGAGGTCCAGACGTTGAAGATGCTGAAGGCGCCCCAGTTGCGCTGCCTCGCGGGCGCGAGATCTTCGTTGTAGAGGCCGGGGGAAGGATTGCGGATTTCCATCTGTCATCTCCTTTGAGTTCGTGGAACTGAGGAAACACCGCCGGACACTCCTGGGTGGAGATGGCCCCGCGTCTGAAGCCAGCTGGTATGCAAGAACTGTATGTGCTTTGCCGCGTCGTTTCGAATGGGTAAAGCCCTGGTCGGAATGCGCGGCCGCCCCGCTCGTCATGCACCGTCGACGCCATCGCAGGTTCGTCGCTGTCGTCCACGCGGCCAGCGCGCGAAGTTATTATTGCCCGACAAAAAAACCGCCCGGATTCGCCCGGGCTCGCGTCGAAGACACACGCGCCGTACGCAAGGGCGCCGGTTTTGCGACAATAGCGGATTGTCGACGCCGCCCGTTCGCGGGCATCCACCCGGTATTTCGCCCGCGCGGCGATCCGCCTTTTTCCAGACCATTCACGGTCAGCGAAGCCACGAGCTCGATGTCACTACCTCATATCACCCTGCTGTATTCGCTGTCCGGCCTCGGCGTCGGCTTTCTGGTCGGGCTGACGGGCGTCGGCGGCGGCTCCCTGATGACGCCGATCCTCGTGCTGCTGTTCGGGGTTCATCCGGCGACCGCCGTCGGCACCGACCTGCTGTACGCCGCCGCGACCAAGGCGACCGGCACGCTCGTTCACGGCCTGAAGGGCTCGATCGACTGGCGCGTGACGCTGCGGCTCGCAGCCGGCAGCGTACCCGCCGCGACCGCGACGCTGATCCTGCTGCATCGGTACGGGATGGACAGCAAGCACACCAGCACGCTGATCCAGGTCGTGCTGGGTGCGGCGCTGCTGATCACGGCGGTGGCGCTCGTGTTCCGCCCGCAGCTCGCACGCCTCGCCGCGCGCCGCGAACGGCCCGAGGCGCCGCTGCGCACGTTCTGGCTGACCGTGCTGACGGGCGCCATCCTCGGCACGCTGGTCTCGCTGACGTCGGTGGGGGCCGGTGCGATTGGCGTGACGGTGCTGTTGCTGCTTTATCCGGCGCTGCCGACGAGCCGCATCGTCGGCTCGGACATCGCGCACGCGGTGCCGCTCACGCTTCTCGCGGGCGCCGGACACTGGCTGCTGGGATCGATCGACTGGTCGCTGCTGGCGTCGCTGCTGGTGGGGTCGCTGCCG
>CALFSF010000105.1 GCA_937917025.1 uncultured Paraburkholderia sp. | reverse complement strand
GGATGGTGCACCGCAGACGGGCGCGATGCCCCACGACATGCCGCCGATGCACCGCGTTTGCGTACACAACCCCGCTTTTGAATGACCCGATTCGCTGAGGAGAGAGACTGATGAACGCAGTGACGGAGACAGGACTCGACGTGTCGATCAAGGTGAACGGTCAGCGTCTTTGGGACAGCCTCATGACGATGGCGAAGATCGGCGCAACGCCTAAAGGCGGCGTCTGCCGTCTTGCGCTAACGGATCTCGACCGGGAAGGGCGCGACCTGATCGTGAGCTGGGCAAAGGAGGCGGGCTGCACGGTGAGCGTCGACCAGATGGGCAACGTGTTCATGCGGCGCGCGGGACGCAACCCGTCGGCGCTGCCGGTGATGACGGGCTCGCACGCGGATTCGCAGCCGACGGGCGGCCGCTTTGACGGCATCTACGGCGTGCTCGGCGGCCTCGAAGTGATCCGCAGCCTGAACGACCATGGTATCGAGACCGAGCATCCGGTCGAAGTCGTGATCTGGACCAACGAGGAAGGCTCGCGTTTCGCACCGGCGATGGTGGCATCGGGTGTGTTCGCGGGCGTCTTCACGCTCGACTATGGGCTTTCGCGCAAGGACGTCGACGGCAAGACGATCGGCGAGGAACTCAAGCGCATCGGCTATGCGGGCGACGTGCCGTGCGGCGGCCGGCCGATTCACGCCGCGTTCGAACTGCACATCGAGCAGGGCCCGATACTCGAGGCGGAACACAAGACGATAGGCGTCGTGACCGACGCGCAGGGCCAGCGCTGGTACGAGATCGTGCTGACCGGGCAGGAGGCGCATGCGGGTCCGACGCCGATGCCGCGCCGGCGCGACGCGTTGCTCGGCGCCTCGCGCGTGGTGGACCTCGTGAACCGGATCGGGCTGAACCATGCGCCGTTCGGCTGCGCGACGGTCGGCATGATGCAGGTCTATCCGAACTCGCGCAACGTGATTCCCGGCCGCGTGTTTTTCACCGTCGATTTTCGTCATCCGGACGACGCCGTGCTCGCACGGATGGATGCGGAACTGCGTGAGGGTGTCGCGCGCATCGCGGGCGAAATCGGCCTTGAAACGCAGCTCGAACAGATTTTCTACTACAAGCCGGTCGCCTTCGACGCAGCCTGCGTGAAGTCGGTGCGCGCGGCGGCCGAACGCTTCGGCTATCCGAACCGCGACATCGTGTCGGGCGCGGGCCATGACGCGTGCTATCTGTCGCAGGTCGCGCCGACCTCGATGGTGTTCGTGCCGTGTGTCGACGGCATCAGTCACAACGAGATCGAGGACGCGACGATCGAATGGATCGAAGCGGGCGCGAACGTGCTGCTGCACGCGATGCTCGAGCGCGCGTGCGAGCCTGCCTCATAGCCTCTTCCGGTCTTCGTTAACAGACGTTCTTTAAAGGGTGTTTCCTGATTTCGACGCTGGCTTCGCCAAAGGCGAAGCCAGCGGGTTCGTGTTGTTTCTCTTGCCGAAGGAACGCGCATGGCTACGAAGGAAACCGGCGATATCGCCGCGGGCCGACTACAGGCCGACCAGCTCGCGTGTCAGTTCACCGACGTCGCGCCCCTGCTCGAACCCGGCGCGGCGGCGATTGCCGCGAGCCGCTGCCACTACTGCTACGACGCGCCGTGTGTGAACGCGTGTCCCACGCAGATCGATATTCCCGGCTTTATCCGCAAGATCGGCAACGGCAATCTTAAAGGCGCCGCGCTCGACATTCTTTCCGCGAATCCTTTAGGCGGCATGTGCGCGCGCGTCTGCCCGACGGAAATCCTGTGCGAAGGCGCATGCGTGCGCAACCATCAGGATGAACAGCCCGTCGCGATCGGCGCGTTGCAACGCCATGCAACCGACTGGGCAATGGCGCGCGATCTCAAGCTGTTCACCCGGGCGACGGAAAGCGGGCGGCATGTGGCGGTCGTCGGCGCGGGCCCGGCGGGTCTTGCGTGCGCGCACCGGCTCGCGCTCGACGGTCATCGCGTGACACTCCTCGATACGCATCCCAGGGCGGGCGGTCTGAACGAATACGGGATCGCCGCGTACAAGACCGTCGATGAATTCGCGCAACGGGAAGTCGACTGGCTGCTGTCGGTGGGCGGCATCGAACTGAAGACGGGTGTCGCGCTGGGCCGCGACGTAACGCTGGATGCGCTTCGCCAGCAGCACGACGCCGTGTTTCTCGCGGTGGGTCTCGCGGGTGTGAAGGCGCTGCGGATCGAAGGCGAGGCGCTCGGCGGCGTGGAGAACGCGGTCGACTTCATCGCGCGCCTGCGTCAGGCGGACGATCTTTCGACACTGCCGGTAGGGCGCCGCGTGGTCGTGATCGGCGGCGGCAACACGGCGATCGACGCCGCGGTGCAAAGCCGCAAGCTCGGCGCCGAAAGCGTTTCGATGGTGTACCGGCGCGGCGTCGAGGCGATGGGCGCGACGTGGGCCGAACAGGAATTCGCGCAGACGCAGGGCGTCTCGATCGTGCTGTACGCGCAACCGGTCCGTTTGCTGGGTGACGGCAAAACGGTGACGGGCGTGGAATTCGAGCGCACGCATGAAGAGGGCGGACGCCTCACCGGCACCGGTGAGCGCTTCACGATTGCCGCCGACGTCGTGCTGAAGGCCATCGGCCAGACGCTCGTCGCAACGGGGCTCGACGCCGACATCCTGACGACTGACGGCACGCGCATCGCCGTCGATGAAGAGCGGCGTACGTCGCTCGACAATGTCTGGGCGGGCGGCGACTGTGCGGCGACAGGTCTCGATCTGACCGTGCAGGCCGTGCAGGACGGCAAGCTCGCGGCGGCATCGATCAGCCGCGTGTTCGCCCGCACCGCGAAGCGCGCGGCGTAGGCGGGACGTAGCAGCACGTTGTACGGAAAGCGCGGGCCTCGACGCCACGCGCAGCGATAAAAAGCGTTTCACCCCACGGAGCCAGACATGGCCGATCTTCGTTGCACCATCGCCGGCATCACGTCGCCGAATCCTTTCTGGCTGGCCTCCGCGCCGCCCACAGACAAGGCTTATAACGTCAATCGCGCATTCGAGGCGGGCTGGGGCGGCGTCGTATGGAAGACGCTGGGCCTCGACCCGCACGTCGTCAACGTCAGCTCGCGTTATGGCGCGGTGCAGTGGAACGGTCAGCGCATCGCGGGCCTGAACAACATCGAACTGATCACCGACCGTCCGCTCGACGAGAACCTGCGCGAGATCGCGCAGGTCAAGCGCGACTGGCCCGACCGGGCGATGATCGTCTCGCTGATGGTGCCGTGCAACGAGCGCGACTGGAAATGGATCCTGCCGCTTGTCGAGGATACCGGCGCCGATGCGGTCGAACTGAACTTCGGCTGCCCGCACGGGATGAGCGAGCGCGGCATGGGCGCGGCGGTCGGACAGGTGCCCGAATACATCGAGATGGTCACGCGCTGGGTGAAGGAAGGCTCGCGCCTGCCGTGCCTCGTGAAGCTCACGCCGAACATCACCGACATCCGCGTCGGTTCGCGCGCCGCATACAAGGGCGGCGCCGACGGCGTGTCGCTCATCAACACGATCAACTCGATCGTCGCCGTCGATCTCGACGCGATGGCGCCGCTGCCGGTCGTCGACGGCAAAGGCACGCACGGCGGCTATTGCGGTCCGGCGGTCAAGCCGATCGCGCTGAACATGGTCGCCGAAATCGCGCGCGACGTCGAAACACCGGGCCTGCCGATTTCGGGCATCGGCGGCATCACGACGTGGCGCGACGCGGCCGAATTCATGGTGCTGGGCGCGGGCAGCGTGCAGGTCTGCACCGCCGCGATGCACTACGGTTTCCGGATCGTCTCCGACATGGCGGACGGCCTGTCGAACTGGATGGACGAAAAAGGCTACGCGACGCTCGACGAGATTCGCGGACGCGCCGTGCCGAACGTCACCGACTGGAAATTCCTGAACCTGAGCTACGACATCAAGGCGCGCATCGATCAGGACAAGTGCATCCAGTGCGGCCTGTGCCACATCGCGTGCGAGGACACCGCGCATCAGGCCATCCTGCGCGAGAAAGACGGCGTGCGTCATTTCGAAGTGGTCGATTCGCAATGCGTCGGGTGCAATCTTTGCATGCATGTGTGCCCGGTCGACCAGTGCATCACGATGGAGCGCGTCGACGCGGGCGCGTACTCGAACTGGACGACGCATCCGAACAATCCTTCCGCGGTGAACGCGAGCTCCACGGCGCAGGAATCCGAAACACCGGTACCCGTATCCGCACACGCGGTCTGATGATTGACATGAGCGCTGGACGCATCGCACCGCATGACGATGCGCCAGCTTTTCGACAATGGGAGCGTGCTTGATGAACCAGTCTGTGGGAACCAGCGATTCGCTACTGCAACCGGCGGCGCGCAACAGCTCGCTCTATAACGACGATCTCGCGCCAACCGGCAAATCGCAGCGCACGTGGAAGTGGTATCACTTCGCGGCGCTGTGGGTCGGCATGGTGATGAACATCGCGTCATACATGCTCGCGGCCGGCTTGACGGAGCAGGGCATGTCGCCCTGGCAGGCCGTCTCGACGGTGCTGCTCGGCAATCTGATCGTGCTGGTGCCGATGCTGCTGATCGGTCATGCCGGCGCGAAGCACGGCATTCCGTATGCGGTGCTGGTGCGCTCGTCGTTCGGCACGCAGGGCGCGAAACTGCCGGCGCTCCTGCGCGCGATCGTTGCGTGCGGCTGGTACGGCATCCAGACGTGGCTCGGCGGCAGCGCGATCTACGTGCTGCTCAACATTCTCACCGGCAATGCGCTGCACGGCACGCCGCTTCCGTTCCTCGACATTTCGATCGGCCAGGCCGCGTGTTTTCTCGCGTTCTGGGCGTTGCAGATCTACTTCATCGTCAACGGCACCGATTCGATCCGCTGGCTGGAAAGCTGGTCGGCGCCGATCAAGGTCGTGATGTGTGTCGCGCTGGTGTGGTGGGCGACGTCGAAAGCGGGTGGCGTGGGTTCGATGCTTTCGACGCCTTCGCAGTTCGTCGCCGGCGGCAAGAAGGCGGGCCTTTTCTGGGTGACGTTCTGGCCGGGTCTCACGGCGATGGTCGGTTTCTGGGCCACGCTCGCGCTGAATATTCCCGACTTCACGCGTTTCGCAAGGACGCAGCGCGACCAGATGGTCGGCCAGGCGATCGGCCTGCCGGTGCCGATGGCGTTGCTGTCGGTGATCTCGGTGGTGGTCACCTCGGCGACCGTCGTGATCTACGGCAAGGCGATCTGGGACCCGATCGACCTGACGAGCCGCATGACGGGCGTCGGCGTCGGCATCGCGCTCATCATCCTGACGCTCGACACGATGTGCTGCAATCTCGCGGCGAATCTCGTCGGCCCTGCCTACGATTTTTCGAGCCTCTGGCCGAAGGGCATTTCGTACAAGGCGGGCGGCATGATTACCGCGACGATCGCCATCGTGATGATGCCGTGGAAGATTCTCGCCACCACGCAGGGCTATATCTTCACGTGGCTCGTCGGCTATTCGGCGCTGCTCGGGCCGGTGGCCGGCATCATGATGGTCGATTATTTCCTGATTCGCGGCACGCGTCTCGATCATCAGGAACTGTTCGACGAAAACGGCGAATACGCGTACACGGGCGGCTGGAACATCAAGGCGGTGGTCGCGCTCGTGATCGGCGTGCTGCCGAATCTGCCGGGCTTTCTGCACACGGCGTTTCCCGCGGCTTTTCCGAATGTGCCGGAGATGTTCAACACGCTCTATACGTATGCATGGTTCGTGGGTCTCGCGCTCGCGGCCGTCGTCTATGGCGTGTGGATGAAACTCGGCAAGCGCGCGAGCCCGCGTATCGCACGGGCGTGAGCGGACAGCGGTGAATGTGAATGGCGATTGAGCGTTAACCGAAGGAGACGGCAGCATGGCAACCCTGATTCGTGGCGGGACGGTAGTCGACGCCAACCAGACTTATCGCGCCGACGTGCTGTGTCATGACAGCGCGGAAGGCGGCACGATCGCGCAGATCGGCGTCGATCTCGCGGCGCCGGCCGGCGCGACGGTCATCGATGCCGGCGGGCAGTACGTGATGCCGGGCGGCATCGATCCGCATACGCACATGGAGCTGCCGTTCATGGGCACGACCGCTAGCGACGACTTCTATAGCGGCACGGCCGCCGGTCTCGCGGGCGGCACGACGAGCATCATCGACTTCGTGATTCCGTCGCCGCGCCAGCCGTTGATGGCGGCGTTCAACGAATGGCGCGGCTGGGCGGAGAAGGCCGCGTCCGACTACGGCTTTCACGTCGCGGTGACATGGTGGGATGAATCGGTGCATCGCGACATGGGCACGCTCGTGCATGAGCATGGTGTGTCGAGCTTCAAGCACTTCATGGCCTACAAGAACGCGATCATGGCCGACGACGAAATCCTCGTGAACAGCTTCGCGCGCGCGCTCGAACTCGGCGCGTTGCCGACCGTGCACGCGGAAAACGGCGAACTGGTGTTCCAGTTGCAGCGTCAGCTTCTGGCGCGCGGCTTCACGGGACCGGAGGCGCACCCGTTGTCGCGGCCGCCGGAAGTGGAGGGCGAGGCGGCCAATCGCGCGATCCGCATCGCACAGGTGCTGGGCGTGCCGGTGTACATCGTGCACGTGTCGGCGAAAGACGCGCTCGACGCGGTAATCCGCGCGCACAGCGAAGGCCAGCGCGTGTTCGCCGAAGTGCTTGCCGGCCATCTCGTGATCGACGAGGCGGTCTATCGCGACACCGATTGGGGACGCGCGGCCGCACACGTGATGAGCCCGCCGTTCCGCTCGAAGGAGCATCGCGACGCGTTGTGGCGCGGGCTGCAAGGCGGCCATCTGCATACGACCGCGACCGATCACTGCGTGTTCTGCGCGTCGCAGAAAGCGATGGGGCGCGAGGACTTCACGAAGATTCCGAACGGATGTGGCGGCGTTGAGGACCGCATGTCGATTCTCTGGCATCACGGCGTCAACACGGGGCGCCTGACGCCGAACGAGTTCGTGCGCGTGACGTCGACCAACGCCGCGCAGATTTTCAACCTCTATCCCCGCAAGGGCGCGGTCGAAGTGGGCGCCGATGCGGACCTCGTCGTCTGGGATCCGCAGGCGACGCGCACGATCTCCGTCAAGACCCATCACCAGAACGTCGACTTCAACGTGTTCGAGGGGATGAACGTGCAGGGCGTGGCGACGCATACGCTCTCGCGCGGCCACGTGGCGTGGGCCAATGGCGATCTGCGGGCGCAGCGCGGCGCCGGGCGTTATCTGAAGCGGCCGCCGAATCCGGCGTATTTCGAGGCGATCCGGGTCGCCAACCGCCTGAAGGCCGTGGAGCCGGTCGCGCGTTGAGCGTGCATGATGCACGGCACTGAAAACCGGATGCCCATTCAAGGCATCCGGTTTTTTATGTGCGTGGAAGACCGGTTACAGCACGACGCCGTCTGGCGCGAGCGTGCCGATCAGGACGGCCGCAATGGCCTCGATGGCTCGGGTGCAAAGGGCTTGAATTGTTCAGGTACTTCGAGGACCGGATCGTGTCCTCAGGCAGGAGGCCATCGGCCTTCATCTCACGCACCGCCCGATGCGGGGCGGCATACCCATCGCGCTCATCACCGACCACCAGATTGTCGGGCTGAATACGTTAACCGGTTCGGCGAGCCTGTTTGCACCGGAACCCTTGCTCATAGCGCGGCTCGCGCCCGTCAAAGCCAGCGCTTACCTGCTGGCGGCGCCGATTTGCACCGAAGCCGGATGCGCGGAGTCGCCATGAAACAGCATTGCCAATTCGGCAACGCTTCCCACTAAACTCAGTAATTGTCATGTGAGAATTGGCTTCCTAAAATCGGTCCAACTCCTGCATCGTCCCGTTTCCGTCGATACGTTGTGCGGGTGGGGAGTCAAACGACAACAGGATTCTCATGCAGACAGTCACGGTGCGCCACGAGAGAGAAGGCAGCAAACAGGAAGCATCCCGG
>CALFSF010000104.1 GCA_937917025.1 uncultured Paraburkholderia sp. | reverse complement strand
TGGCCGAACCGGAAGAAGTCGCCGAGGCAATCGCTTTTCTGGCTTCTTCCCGCGCCAGCTTTATAACGGGGACGACGCTCAACGTCGATGGCGGATGGCTTGCACTGGGTGCGCCAAGCGAGACGTTATTGACGGAAGGCGCCGACTGAAACGCAAGACAGGCACATATCCGGATATTGCACTTTCGCGCTGAAGCGCGCGCGGAGCGTGCGTCGCATCGCGCCGGTCAGCTCCGCGCCGTCGAGTCGATGCGACGAGAAGCAGATAACAGGAACCCGGAGAGGCGTGCATTCGGTAACAGACAACGCCGCCCGGAAGGAAAGGAGAGAGACAGTGCTGGTCATCAATATCTTCAATGGCCTCGTCCATGGCGCACTGCTGGTCATCGTGTGTTCAGGGTTGGCCCTGATCTATGGCTTGCGCCGCGTCGTCAATTTCGCGCACGGCTCGCTTTACATGCTGGGCGCCTATATCGGGTATAGCGTGGCGGCGCATACCAGCTTCTGGGTTGCGCTTGCCGTGGCCCCTGCCGTGATGGCCGTAGTTGGCGTCTGTATCGACCGATACGGTTTCCGGTTGCTACAGGACCGTGATCCGCTGACGGTTGTACTCGTCACATTCGGCGCATTGCTGGTCATCGAGGACTTCGTCCAGAGCGTCTGGGGCAAGGAGAATCTCTCTGTTGCGACGCCTGATGCGTTAAGCAGCACCGTTACGCTGTTTGGCTCGCCGGTGCCCGCATATCGAATCGGAATAATCGTCGTCGGTGTCGCCGTTGCGGTCGGCTTGAGCCTGTGGCTGCGCTTTAGCCGCGTGGGCCTTTTCGTGCGGGCAGCGAGCACGGATCCGGCTACCACGGCGATGCAGGGGGTCAATACCGACACCCTGTCCGCGACGGTTGTCGGTCTCGGGACTGCACTGGCCGGTCTCGCCGGGATTGTGGCTGCGCCGTTTCTCGCGCTGTCTCCATCGATGAGCAGCGACGTGCTGATCGATTCATTCGTGGTCGTGGTGGTCGGCGGCCTGGGAAGTCTCGCTGGTGCTTTTATCGCGGCGCTGCTGCTCGGCCTCATTCAGTCGATCGGCGCCGTGTACATGCCCGATACGTCGGCGGTGCTGCCTTTCATCCTGATGATTGCGGTGTTGCTATGGAAGCCGGCGGGTTTTGCCGGTAGCCGCACCTAACGGAGATCACATGAGACCCGTCTTGATTCTTTGCCTGTCCGCCGTGGCGCTTGCAGCCGGTGTGACGGCTGCCCACTTCATCTCCTCCGGAACCGTCCTGTCGCTGCTGACTCAGGCCGTGATTTACGCAGTATTCGCGCAAGGCGTCGGCGTGCTCATGCGGCAGAACGGGATGGTCAGCTTCGGGCACGCACTGTTCTTTGGCGTTACGGGCTATGCGCTTGGATTGCTTCTGCAGGTTCAGGGTTTGCCGCCTGAAGCGGCAATCGTGTTCGCGGTAGCCATTGTCACGGTCGTGGCGTTTGTCCTGGGTCTGGTCATCGTGCGGGTACCGGGCATCGCATTTGGAATGCTGACACTTGCTCTTGGCCAGGCGTGTTACCTGAGCGCATCCCGCTCGCGCGGGTTGATGGGCGGCACGGACGGCATGAACATCAACTGGCCATCGAGTATTTTTGGCGCACCGGTTTCCGCTCTGCAAACTCCCGCGGCGATGTTTCTGCTCTGCTGGGTTGTGCTGGTGCTGGTGATCACGGGCCTGTCGCTCGTCATGCGTGGAGGCTTTGGCGCCGTGACGGAAGCCGTGCGCGACAACGAAGAGCGCGCGCGTTTCATCGGTATACGCACGCTTATGCCGCGCGCGCTGGTGTTTGCGCTCTCAGCGTTTGTCACCTCGCTCGGTGGCGTGCTCGCCGCGTTCAATACAGGCTTCGTCTCGCCTGAGAGCTTGCACTGGAGTGTGTCCGGCGTGGCGCTGATGATGGTCATTATCGGCGGAACCCGTGCAATGTGGGGGCCCGCTCTCGGCGCTATCGTGTACTTCCTGTTCAAGGACGTGCTCGGCGATTATGCGGAGCACTGGATGGCCATTTTCGGCGTCGCGCTCATCGCGGTAACCGTCTTCTTCCCGAGAGGACTTGCCGGTTCGGTGTCGGCGCTGGCCTCTCGCTTCACGAAAGGTGGGCCGGCTGTGACATCCGGGGCGGTAACGCAACGTGATGAGGGAATGCGCAGAACAAGGAGAGGAGCATGACGGACTATGTCCTGCAAACGCGCGACGTTGCGATTCATTACGGTGGCGTAAAAGCGCTTGACGGTGTCGACATGACGCTTGAACAGGGGCAGATTCGCGGTTTGATTGGTCCGAACGGCGCCGGGAAATCCACCGTCATCGATGCGATTACCGGTCGCCGTCGACTGACCCGCGGCACGGTCTCTCTTGGCGGTACGGATGTGACCGCTCTTGGCGTCGCGGATCGCCGCCGGCAAGGTCTTTCCAGGTCGTTTCAACGGACCAGCATTTTTGGTGGCATGACGGTGTGCCGCCAGGTCGAGCTGGCGTCGCAGCGCATGGGCGTCGACGATCCCGCGGCGGATGCGGAAAATGTCCTGCAGGAACTGGAATTGACAGGCTTGGGCGACGTGATCGCGGCTGAACTCGGATACGGCGAGCAACGCCGCCTCGACCTTGCGCTCGCGCTTGTCGGCAATCCGTCTGTTCTTCTGCTGGACGAGCCGATGGCAGGACTTTCCACTGGCGAGTCGCACGATCTTGCACGACATCTCAAGGCGCTGGCCGCACGTCGCGGCGTATCCGTGCTCATCGTGGAGCACGACACCGATGTGCTCTTCAACATATCGGACGCGGTCACGGTATTCGAACTCGGACGCGTGATAGCCGACGGAACACCGGATGACGTGCGGTGCAATCCGCGCGTCCGCGAAGCCTACCTGGGGAGTGCCGCCTGATGAAGCCTCTACTCGAACTTTCCAATGTGAACGCGTTTTACGGCGCGGCTCATGTTCTCCACGATATGTGCCTGAGCATCGAGGCAGGCGAGAGGGTCGGTCTGATCGGGCGTAACGGTGTGGGTAAAACCACGGTCGTCAACACGATTCTTGGTGTGGCGCGCCTGCGAGGCGGGACTATTTCCATCGATGGGCAGACGCTGAGCCGTCCCCGGGCCTATCAGCCGGCGCAGCTTGGCGTGACCGTGGTGCCGCAGGGTCGCTGCATCGTGGCGAACCTCACGGTTGAAGAAAATCTTCTGCTCGGGGCGGCCATCCGCCGAAAAGGTCCGTGGACGATTTCAAGGATCTACGAACTCTTTCCCATTCTGAAAGAGCGTTCGCACACACCGGGAACGGCTCTGTCCGGTGGACAGCAGCAGATGCTGGCGGTGGGGCGCGCGCTGATGTCGAATCCAGGCCTGGTTCTCCTCGACGAGCCCACCGAGGGTCTCGCTCCGGTCATCGTGGACCAGCTTGTCGACATCTTCCGGATGGTGGCGGACGAGGGGACCGCCTTGTTGCTCATCGAGCAGAACATGAGTCTCGTGATGAGGGTTGCCGGGCGCTACGTGGCCATGGCGAAAGGTTCAGCAGTGGCTGAGGGAAAAGTGGATGCGAATAGCCTTGAGCAGTTGCATCGACACATAGCGGTCTAGAAAACAGGAATATCAACCTGACAATGGAAGAGACAATGAAACAGAATCAGAAGGAACGGGCGGGGAAGTGGGCGCGGCGAGCGCTTGGAATAACGGCGCTTTTGACGGGTTCGGCGGTCGCGCTTGCGGCTCATGCGGAGGACAAGGCCCCGGTCAGGATCGGCATTGTGACATCGCTGTCCGGCGTCTTCGCCGCGCAAGGGACGGAAGTGTCGCGCGGCGTACAGTTCGCTGTTGCCGAAGCCAACGCAAAGGGTGGCATCGACGGCCGCAAGGTCGATGCGCAGGTCTCGGATGACGAAAGTACACCGGATGCCGGACGACGAGTAGCCGAGAAGCTGGCGCGCAGCGGATATAACCTGCTGACGGGCGCTGTTCCTTCGTCGATCCCGCTGGCGATCGTGCAGAACCTCGATCGCTGGGATGCCCTTTATTTCACTGTCGCCAGCAAGTCAGACCGGCTTACGGGAGACTCCTGCCGTGCACGCCAGTTCCGCACCAGTCACTCGGATGCAATGGATCTTGCGATGATTTCGCAATGGACAAAGGAATTCAAGGAAAAGAACTTTGCGATCATGGGCGCGGACTATGTCTGGGGACGTGACTCCGGAGAGTCGTTCCAGAGGGCAATTCAGGCCCAGGGAAAAACGGTGTCACTGGCGCTGTACGCTCCAATGGGCACCAAGGACTTTTCGCCCTACATCGCGCAGTTGAAGGCTTCGAAAGCAGAAGCGATCTGGGTCGCCGAAGTGGGCGGTGATGCCATCGCCTTCATCAAGCAGGCCAGGGAATTCGGTCTGATTCCCGCGAAGAAGCTGATCGGCCATGCGTTGATCATGAACTTCGTGGTCAACGCCACCGGCGACGCGCTGGAGAACGTGGTTGGGACGACGACGTACGGACCGGAAATCGATACGCCCCTGAACAAGGCGTTCGTCGCCGCATGGAAAGCCAGATACAACCGGACGCCGACTGACAATGAAGCACAAGGTTATAACGGCGCCCAGGTGATCTTCGAAGGCGTGCGCAAGAGCGCAAGCGTGAAGCCGGTAGACATCGAGAAGGCGCTCGACGGGGACGCTTTCGACACCATCTATGGCAAGGTCACGATGCGCGCCAAAGACCATCAACTCATGCTGCCTAATTATGTCGCTCAGGTGAAAAAGGTGGACGGTGTCTTGCGCCCTGTCGTTATCGAGCAGTTCCCGGCATCTCTTACACCACCTGCATCACCGCTCTGCAAGATGTAGTGCGCCCTGGCGCTCCTGCGCGAGCAGTCTTCAAATCGTCGACTCAGGCGGTGCCAGTCAATGGCCTTCGCGTGCATGCACGCGCGCGAAGCGCCTGGCTGACCGCGACCCGTATGTGTTCTTTCCAGACTGGATGCCCGTGAATTGCGATAACGCTATTTCAATGCAGGTGCTTCTAAGCCGTCGGGAGAATCTTGATCCGGCTGACTTCCGGCGCTTCTGGCAGGATGTCCACGGCCCACTCGCCGCGCGGTTGCCGGGGCTCGACTATTACCGTCAGATACACGTCGAGCCTGATCCGGGATGGTGGCCGGTGGCATCGACGGTCAATGTCGAGCCCGCGGAAAGCGACCTGATAGACGGTATCGCCGATATGTCGTTTGCGTCCGCCGAACAGATGATGGCATACGGAAAATGGGCGCACTACACCAGGGAAGACGAACAAAACCTGTTTCGACGCTCAGTGCGATATCTGGCCGATCCGCTCTTGCCTGGTCGGTGCGCGGGAGAGGACGACGAACCGGAAAAGGTGTCGGCGGCTGAGTCGCTGCGGTTGCTCGTCCTGGTTCGTCGGCAGACGGCCGCTAGCCGTGAGGGATTCGACAGCTTCATCGCGAGACTGGCTGCGTGTCTTGCCGGCGGTGAAGGCATCAGGAGGACGAAAGTGCTCAGATTTCGCGAGCGGGACAATACCCGCAATCACGAACTGTCGCAGAACGTCGACCACGATACACCTTCGCATCGACAGTACGACGCATCGATTGAAGCGGCGTTTGACGATGCTTTCGCTGCGAGGCGTTTCTTTTCGACGGCCGGATTTTCCGCCTGCATCGCAGAGCAGGCATCGTGGTTCAAGGATCTGCACGCGTATCGCATCATCGATGCACCGATCATGGTGGCGGGCGCTCGCATGACGCTTTCGGGTCTTCGCGGCGTATCGACTGCGCGGCTGGTTGCCAGGGCGGGTGCAGTCAATCACCTGTACGTGGACGTTGCGCGAATGTTTTGCGGTCCATCGAGTGACCGGTTACCCGCTTTCCTGTATTCGCGCGAAGAGTTAGCAGGATGACTGATCCTCCCTTCCTGATCTGTCAGATCGGGAAGGAGAGCAGACAGGCAATCGTAGACGATGTGTCAGGACTGGCGATTAACTGTGCATATAAATAAGTATGACTAAGTAGAAAAAATATGGAGATTTTCGTTGCACCACTAAAAGCGGGTGAATCCACCCGAATATTTGACCAGCAAAATGGAGACTAACGATGAAAAAGGCAGTTCTGCTTGCTACGTCCCTCTGCGCTTTCGCTTCAACAGCGCACGCTCAAAGCAGTGTCGTGCTGTACGGCGTTATTGACGAGGGCGTTACATTCAACAACAACGTAGCAGCCACGACGCCTGGCAGCGGCGGTCGAAAGTTCTATCTCGACTCGCTGAATGGCATTTATGGAAGTCGCTGGGGGTTGAAAGGTACAGAAGATCTCGGCGGTGGAATGCACGCGCTTTTCACGCTGGAGTCGGGCATT